>CAMEXG010000001.1 GCA_945947045.1 uncultured Spirochaetales bacterium
GGAAGCAAAAAGGCCAAAGGCAAAGAGTGTTAAAAACAAAACGACACTTAATATCTTTTTCATCCTCTACAGTATAACCATGAGGAAGGAAGATGGAAAGAATGAAAAACTAAGCTATAATGTAGATTATGGGAAATGTATTCTTCCATATAGATCTTGATGCCTTCTTTGCCTCCGTGGAATGTCTGGACCATCCTGAGTATAGGGGGAAACCTTTGATCATTGGATACCCGGGGCCAAGAAGCGTAGCCTCCACATGTTCCTATGAGGCTAGAAAATATGGCGTTCATTCAGCCATGCCCATGACTACGGCGCTAAAACTCTGTCCGGATGCAATATGCGTATGGGGTAATCATAAAAGATACAGCGAGAAATCAAAGGAAGTCATGAATATCATCAAAGCCTTTGCCCCCGGTTTTCTTCAAGTATCCATCGATGAAGCATTTTTAGATCTCTCTGGAATGAATAGAATCTATCCCCTGCCAGGAAAGGCTGCAAGGGCTCTTAAAGACAAAATACTTGAGGAGACAGGCCTTACAGTCTCAATAGGAGTAGCATCCTCAAGGTTTATCGCCAAACTTGCTTCAGACTACCATAAACCTAATGGATTGACGATTGTTCCAAGAGAAAGGGAAGAAGAATTTATAGACAGAATAGGATTAGAGAAACTTTGGGGTGTAGGAAAAAGCACCTTGGAGGCAATCAAAAGAAAAGGAATCAACTCGACGACAACTCTTCGTAAATATAAGAAAGAGGACCTTATTTCAATGTTCGGTCCATCCAGCGGAGAGTATCTATATTCTATAGTCAGAGGTATTGATCCTGGAATCTACCAAGGTGAAGTCAAGTCCCACTCTATAAGTGAAGAGAGGACATACTGGCCTGACATTTATGGAATGGATGCCCTTTCCCAGGAACTGTTGTTGATGAGTCAAAGTGTCATGTTCAGGGCTTTGGATGAAAAAAGCGTAGGCAGGACTGTTACAGTCAAACTCAGATATGGAGACTTCTCTACATCCACAATCTCCGAGACGCCGAAAAGCGGAATATACTCATCCGATGACATCTATAAAATTGCACGGAGATTACTAGAGAAGAAATACAACAATACGGGAGTGAGATTGTTAGGAGTCTGTCTAGGTGGTGTATATGAAGGGGAGAATCCGGAACAGGGAGAATTCTTTATTGAGAAAAAGCAGAAGTTGAGAGACCTTGAAAAAACTATCCTTAAATTATCAAAAGATGGAAAAGTTGTTACAAGAGCCACTTCAATAAAGGATAGTGAACTTGCCCATAAAGATTGAGAAGGTGTAGAATCCTTCCATGCTTTACATTTGTCTTATAGAGCCCGAGATACCTCAAAACACTGGAAATATAGCACGCACTGCCGCTGCAACAGGCTCTACTTTGGTTCTGGTCCACCCCCTTGGCTTTGATATATCGGAAAAAGCAGTGAGAAGATCAGGTCTGGACTACTGGAAAGATGTAAAAAAGATTGAATATAGAAACAAAGAAGAATTCTTCTCTTCAGTATCTGACAAAGAGTGTTGGTTTTTCTCTTCCCATGGGGAAAAAAGGTATACGGATATATCTTTTCCTATGGGCAAAGACATATATCTTATTTTCGGAAAAGAATCCGTAGGACTAGGAGATGAGATACTGACCAAAAATAAAGAGAGGGCATTGAGAATCCCATTAAAAAAGGGAGAAAGATGCCTTAACTTATCTAATAGCGTGGCAATCGCTGTATATGAATGTCTCAGACAATGGAATTATCCTGATTTTGAATAGGAGGGAAATGTGGAGAAAACAAAAATAGCTGTAATAGGCGGAGGAAACATGGGGGGAGCCATAACGACAGCCCTCTCAAAGAAAGAAGAATATGAAGTCTTCTTATATGAACGCACAACAGAGAAAGCAAAGGCTCTCTTGGATGAATGCCATATCACCCTTCTCTCTTCAATCTCTGAGGCGACGGACATGGATGTCGTCATCATTGCCCTCAAACCTCAGAACCTTCCCTCATTTTATGAGAAGCTTGCACCTCTTTCTCCTTCTCTATTTATCTCCATATGTGCAGGAGTAGATCTGAACACTCTGAAAGAAAACTTGAAGAGCGACTCAGTCATCCGCTTCATGCCCAATATCGGAGCAAAGGTTGGAAAGAGTGTAACTGCCGTAGCCACAGAAGAAGGTTGCGACCCAAAACTGGTGGAGCTGAGTATGGATATTGCAAGATCCTTCGGCGATGCATTTTTACTGGATGAAAGCCTTTTTTCAGCTTTCATCGGGATATCAGGAAGTGCAATAGCCTTTGTGTTCGACTTTATGCATAACATAGCCATGGCCGGGGTGAGAGAAGGTATTCCATATAACAAGGCACTTTCTATTGTTTCAGGCACACTTGAAAGTGCTGCATTGCTGCAAAAGGCCACTGGTAAGGGTGCAATTGAATTGGAAACTATGGTATGCTCTCCACGTGGAACTACTATCGAAGGTGTAAAGACTCTTACAGAGGGAGGATTTGCATCCATAGTACAGGACGCTGTAGAGGCCACAGTAAGAAAAAGTGAAGAAATGACGCGGAACGCCAAATAGAATGGAGGAAGCAAAGTGATAGACGTAAAAGAACTAAAGACCAGATACGATGAAATAGCAAAGAATATCAAGGACAGATACATGAATGTAGACCTTGATAAAATCGTAAAGGATCAGGACGAAAGAGCTGCACTTCTCTTGGAAGTAGAGAATCTTAGAAGTAAGAGAAATGAAACAGCCCAGAAGATGAAGCAGAAGCTTGACAACGAAACAAGGCAGCGCTACATCCAGGAAGGAAAAGACATCAAAGAGGCTCTTGCAGAGAAGGAGGCCAGACTGGCGGTAATCGACGAAGAGTTTAAGAAAGAAGCCATGACTATTCCAAACTATGCTTCTCCTGAAGCTCCCATCGGAAAGGAAGACAAAGACAACCTTGCAATCAAATTCTATGGCGAGCCTAAACGCTTCTCCTTTAAAGCAAAGGATCATGTCCAGCTTGGTGAGGAATTGGACATTCTTGATTTCGACAAGGGTGCGAAAGTATCCGGCCAGAAATTCTATTATATAAAGAACAAGGCGGTTATCCTTCAGATGGCTCTGGAGAGATATGCAATGGATATTGTAATGAAGCATGGCTTCACTCCATTCATTACACCGGATGTCGCAAAGGAAGAAATCCTGAATGGTATCGGATTCAATCCTCGAGGAGCCGAGTCCAACATCTACACAATCGAAGGTACAGATACCTGCCTTGTGGGAACAGCTGAAATAACTCTTGGCGGCTACTACAAAGATACAATCCTCAGTAAAGAAGACCTACCTATCAAAATGACAGGTCTCTCACACTGCTTCAGAAGAGAAGCAGGCGGCGCCGGCCAGTATTCCAAGGGACTGTATAGAGTACACCAGTTCTCAAAGCTTGAAATGTTCATCTATTGTCTCCCTGAAGAAAGCGAAATGTATCATAAAGAGATCCTCTCCATCGAGGAGGAGATCTTCCAGGGTCTTGGCCTGCCATACAGAATCGTAGATACGGCCACAGGAGATCTTGGAGCTCCGGCTTACCGCAAATTCGACATCGAAGCATGGATGCCAGGACGCGGTGACGAAGGCGAGTATGGCGAAGTGACAAGTACTTCCAACTGTACAGACTATCAGGCTCGCTCCCTTAACATCAGATTCAGAGATGATGACGGAAAGATTAAGTTTGTGCATATGCTTAATGGAACAGCCGTCGCACTTTCAAGAGCAATGGTTGCAGTAATCGAGAACTACCAGAATGAAGATGGATCCGTCTCTATTCCTCCTGCTCTCGTAAAGTATACAGGATTCGACAAAATCGAAAAGAAGAACTAATTATGACAAGCGCATTGGTCACCGATTTTTATGAACTGACTATGATGCAAGGGTATTTTCTCCAGCATCATAATCCTAGAGTCGTCTTCGATATGTTCTACCGAACAAATCCTTTCGACGGTGGATATACAATTTTCACAGGTCTGGAGGAGCTGGTAACAAAACTTGAGGAGTTTAGGTTCAGTGAAGAAGATATCGAGTATTTAAGGAGTCTTGGAAAATTCAAAGAAAGCTTCTTGGATTATTTATCTTCTTACCGCTTTACCGGTGACCTATACGCCTTCGATGAGGGGACTCCTGCTTTTCCACAGGAGCCTCTTATCAGAATAGAGACGAATATGCTAGATGCTCAGCTTATTGAGTCTATTATTCTCAATACAATTAATTTCCAGACATTAATCGCAACAAAAGCATCCCGAATGAAGCTTGCAACGAAAGGCAAAGGTTCCATTATGGAGTTCGGACTAAGACGAGCACAAGGTTTGGACGGTGCTCTCTCCGCTTCCCGTGCCTGCTATGTGGGAGGAGCCGATGTAACAAGTAACACTCTTGCCGGCAAAGAGTTCGGCATTCCTGTAGCAGGTACAATGGCCCACTCATGGATCATGCTCTTCGGAGACGAATACCAGGCATTCAGAGCCTTTGCTGACATCTACCCTGACAACTGTATTCTTTTAATCGACACCTATGACACTCTTGGTTCAGGAATAGACGCAGCCATCAAAGTCGGATTGGAACAGAAAGCAAAGGGAAAGAGAATAGGAATAAGAATCGACAGCGGTGACCTTTCATATCTGACGAAGGCTGCAAGGGCGAGACTTGATGAAGCAGGACTTGAAGATGCAACTATCTGTGTCTCCAATGACCTAAATGAGCAGATTATTCTTACTCTCATAAACGATGGTGCTCCAATAGACAGCTGGGGAATAGGAACTCACTTGGTCACCGGTGGAAACCAAGCGGCTCTTGGAGGAGTATATAAACTATGCGCAAAGGAAGAAAACGGTGTATACATCTCGACTCTCAAGATATCTTCCTCCTATGAAAAGACTACAAACCCAGGCATCAAGCAAGTCTATAGATTCTTCGATAAAAATGGACAGGCCTTGGCTGACTTAGTTGCACTGAATGACGAGAGAATAGAAACAGGAGTAAACCATATCTTCTTCCACCCTTTCTCTACTCAAGATATGTTTGTAATGAGAAAAAACGCATATGCTGTTATCAAGCCTCTATTAAAAAAGCAAATGGAGAACGGAAAGAGAATAAACCCATCTCCAAGCTTAAAAGAGATACAAGAGAAAAGCATAGAAATGCTTTCACACTTCGACAAGTCTTACAAAAGACAAGTGAACCCGCATATTTACAAGGTATCACTCTCGACAAAACTTAAGAACTTAAAAGGCGATCTTATAATGCAGGCTAAGATGGTCGAGGATAAGATCTAATTAATCCGCATCCAAAAGGGTGCGGAATATTTTTAATAGCCTTTATGTTAAAATCGGAAATATAAATCCGAATTAGGAATATTATTTTTCTCCCCACTTTTCAACAAGAGTGAAGATATCTGTTTTTTGAAGATTTACCTGTTTTTTCTTCACCTCTTCAGAAAGGACTTTTTTATCTACAAAGGGTTTCCACTTGCTGACTAAATTCTTTCCCGCAATCCTCTTGATGGAGAAGGCCTTAGTATAAAAGCGGTTCATTCCTATGCATTCGCTTCTATCTTCAATTATCGAGACACGGTTAGGGAATCTTACGGCAAGGGATCTGGTTACAAACATCTTATACCCAAAGAGCCAAGAACGCATCCCCAAGTCCAGACTCTGATAATACTCCCCCAATATCTCGGTGTCATATCCTCTGAGACGCTGAAAGAGCGCCCTGTCGTAGAGTCCGGAACAGAGGACAGGGTAAAGAGTCGGCTCCAATCTCTCTTCATCTGTATTAGGCTGGAAAGACTGTGGGTCTATCTCCTTTCCCCTTATATATGGAGCTCTAATAGTAGGCATTACTTCCAGGTTAGATGAGAGCATCACCGGAGCTATAGCCACTGGATGGTCCTTTCCCCCCATAGCTTTCAGCAGCTTTTCTCCATCAAAAGCCACCACTTCCATATCCGATCTGACGACGAAGAAATAATCTGTATAACACTCGTCTGCCATAGCATTGATAAACTCTCCGGTAGTGGTGTCATTCTTAAAAATGATAAATGTAACTTCAGGGTAATCTTTTGCTATGTCATACTGTTCCATCTTGAACTCAGTTGATAAAACATGTATTGAGAGATTCATGTTTTCCAGGTACCAATCTAAAGATGCAGTCAGATCCTCTTTAGAACCGAAATCGAGGATACCTATAGAAAACTGTTTCTGCCTATATAGAGTGGATATCCTATATCCTAGGTCCTGCTTACTGAATACAATCCTATAACTGCTCATACTCCACCATATCCTCCGGCCTAAACACTACTTTATGTCCTTTGCCTACTACATCTGGAATATCTTTGGAATCCTTTCCTTTTATCAGTGATAATTCCGCATCGGAAAAGTTTGTAATGGCTTTTGCCAACACTTGACCTCTTACATCCTTCACTTCAATGACATCACCCTTCAAAAAGAAGCCTTCGGCCCCGATTACACCCTTTGGAAGGAGAGACTTGTGGTCTGACAATATCGCCTTTACAGCCCCGTCGTCGATTGTAATAGAGCCAAGAGACGGGGTGTTGAGAATCCATCTCTCCCTCTGTTTTAATCTCTCTGTAGGGAGAATATATGTTCCTATATCTTCTCCCTTAAGTATTCTCAGTATTGCATTCTCTTCATATCCGCTGGCAATTATTGTTCCACATCCACCCTTTTGTGCAATCTCTGCAGCCAAGAGCTTCGTCTTCATTCCACCTGTACTGAAAGTAGAACCGGCTCCTTTGGCATAAGAGAAAACTTCCGGAGTAAGTTCCTTGATTTCCTTCAACATTACAGCTTCTTTATCTTTTTTAGGATTACCTGTATATACACCGTCAATATCTGTAAGTAGAAGGAGTAGTTCTGCATCCATCTTACTGGCGCAGTATGCACTCATTCTGTCGTTGTCTCCGAATACATCTCCGATTTCAGCTGTAGATACTACGTCGTTTTCATTAAAGATAGGAACGACACCTAGATCAAGAAGTGTTCCGACACTATCTCTCAGATTATTATAACTCTTTCTGTTATTAAGAGATGAGCGTGTTATGAGAACTTGAGAGCACAAAAGGCCGAAAGACGCGAACTCCTCTTCATACACTCTCATGAGCATTGGCTGTCCGATAGATGCACAGGCTTGTTTCAAAGGAATATGTCTTACAGGGGTAAGGTGACCTATGGCCTTGGCGCCTAAACCTACAGCACCGGAAGACACAAGCATTACTTCAAGTCCATTTTTTCTCAATGCAGCGATCTGGCTGACAATGGAACGTATCCTTTCTCTATCGACACCACTTTCAGAGGAAAGAAGATTGGTTCCAACCTTTACTACAATACGTCTTATTTTTCCAAAGTCTCTCATACCAGCTCCCTATGGTGGAACTCTTTTCCATTACTACCGGAATATTCACCGACGGTTTCACCGTTACCTCTGAGAATCCACTTGGTAGTCATAAGGCCATCCAGCCCTACAGGGCCTCTTGCATGAAGTTTAGATGTCGATATACCAACCTCGGCACCAAGTCCGAATCTGTAGCCGTCGGCAAATCGAGTGGAGCAATTAACGAAAACATCGGCGCTATCGGTAAAAGAGACAAAGTAGGAGGCATTATCCTCATTTTCAGTTATTATGGCGTCTGTATGATGAGAGCCATGGGCGTTAATATGATCAACGGCGCTCTTCACATCTTGGACTACCATAATATTGCACTCTTTATCCAGGTATTCGTTGTCTTCGTCTCCTTTCTCCATAGGGATGGCAGAAGTCAAATACTTTAGAGATTCTTCATCTCCGTGAATTTTTACACCATTTTTTAAAAAAGCTTCTTCAAGCATTGGAAGGAAAGAAGGAAGAATACTTTTATGGATAAGGAAAGTTTCTGTGGCATTACAAGCCGCACTGTATTGGATTTTAGCATCAAGGCATATCTTGACCGCTTTATCAAAGTCTGCCGACTTATCTACGAAAGTATGGCATTTTCCATCAGAGTGTCCCATTACAGGGATTCTTGTATTGTCCATACAATATCTGACAAACTTATTGGAGCCTCTAGGAATCAGAAGGTCTACATATTTATCTGCAGAGAGCAGCACCTGCACGTCTTCCCTACTCTCTATTCCCAGAATCCAGGAGGAAGAGAAAGTACATGATGATGTCGCCCTCTTTATTATATCCACAAGAATTCTATTGGTATTAGAAGCTTCTCGTCCTCCCTTTAGAATAAGGCCGTTACCACTTAATAGCGAAAGGCCTGCTATCTGCAATAGAGCATCAGGACGAGCTTCGAAGATCATGCCGATTACTCCGATAGGGAAAGTCTTCTTCTCAAGAACAAAACCAGGATCCAGTTCTCTTTTCTCTCTTATTTTTCCAATCGGATCCATAAGAGAACAAAGATCCCTATATCCCTTCTCAACGCTTTTCAGTTTTTCCGGAGAGAATACTAGACGATGAAGAATAGATGACGAAATGCCTTCCTTCTCTGCATTCTCCAAGTCTTTGTCATTCTCTGCCTTTATGATGTCTTTTTCTTCTTCAAGCAACCTTGAAATAGAAGCAAGAGCTTCTCTTCTCTCCTCCAAAGAGGAGACAGCCAACAGTGTAGAGGCCTTTCTTACCTCACCAAAAAGAGTCATTAATCCTTCCATATATTTATGATAAACCAGAGAGAGAAAAGGGTTCAACCGAGGAATCGAAAACAATTATAGATATGACAATAGTTTTCATCTAATATTTGCGATAGTGTTCATCTTCATTTATTGTGTTTATACACAAAAATGATTTAAAACAGATTACGACTAAGAGAACTTCGGGGAAATATGTAAGTTTTAATTTTTACAATAAATGAAATAATTAATTATTCTTTGTTGACAACCCAAGGGCTCGGTAATAGAGTAATGATATATTTAAATATTTTAATTATTTACTTGTTTTCTCTTTAAGTAAATAATAGGAGACTGATATGTTGATGTTCGTCTTTTCTATCGTAGTGTTGGTAGCAACTATCGTAGGGTCAATAAGTGGTATCGGAGGAGGAGTCCTAATCAAGCCTGTAATGGACGCTTCTTTCCCTCTTACTACTTCCCAAATCAGCTTTTTAAGTGGAACCACAGTCCTCACAATGACCATCGTATCGCTCCTAAGAAGCAGAAAGGACTTGAAGCTTGATTTAAGGACCCTCATGTTAGCCATAGGCGGAGCTGTGGGGGGAATAATAGGAAAACAAATCTTCGATGTAGTAAAAAAAGCAGCCGGCAACGACGCCTTTGTAGGTCTTGTACAGAATATCATCATGGTGCTATTAACAGGTGCCGTCTTTGTTTATACTCTGAAAAAAGCAACTATCAAGACGAAGAACCTCAAGAACCCTGTATTCTCTTTGATCGTAGGTTTATTCTTAGGAGTATTATCTTCATTCTTAGGAATCGGAGGAGGACCAATCAACCTTATGGTTCTCTCTTATATTTTCTCCCTTGATACAAAGAATTCAGCTCTCGCTTCCTTGTTTATCATATTCTTCTCACAGCTCTTCTCTCTTGTTTCTTCTGTTGTGACAAATACAATCCCGACCTTTGACTGGCCTATGTTATTGATGATGATGGCATGTGCAGTAATAGGAAGCACACTGGGAAGAATGTTCTCCAAAAAGATGGACAACAAGGCTGTAGATAAACTCTTTATGGCTCTTATGGCTGTAATCATCGCCCTCTCAATCTATAACTGCATCAAATTTGGAATAAGTCTTTGACGTTTTTCATGTTTCCATGGCCCTGTACCGTTGCAGGGCTTTTTTATTTCACAAAAATAACATTAGTGATAAAATAATATAGTTATGGAAAATGCTTTTCAACTTCTTCATAGAAAAGAGAAAGATATGCTCCTTGATATTGTAAAGGAGAAGACGATATCACGAACAGAGCTACAGAAAAAATCAGATTTAAAAGTTGCAAACTTCTACAATACAGTGGACGACCTTTTGAAATATAAGCTTATAAAAAAAGATGAAGTTATTGTTACAGGAAAAAAAGGAAGGCCATCAGAGATCCTTTCTTTGAATAAAAGATACTGCTATACTTTGTATATCCTCATTACTGGAGAAGGATATTATCTGGGAGTATGTGATCTTGAAGGTAACATCAATGAAGGAGAGCGCAATAAGATTACAGATAATCTTCACCTTCCTCTATTTCTCAGTAATGTTGAAAAATACTTCAAAGAGAAATCCTGCTCTTATAACATCCAATATGTTACACTTGTCACAGGAGTAAATCCCAAAAGAAAGGAAATTGCATTCTCTTCATTCTTCGGAGTAGATATTGAAGATGAACTCTACAAAATTACATCTCTTCCCGTTTATTCAGACTCCATAGCCCGTGCTGCGGCTCTTGGCATTTATAATGAACGATATAGTCAAGAGCATGTATCTCTCGCCTTCTTCAACCTCGGGACAGGTATTGGAGTCGGTCTAGTACATGCTATGATTCCTGAAGAGTTTTGGTATAAAAACAGAATAGCTATTGGACACTGGGAAATGGATCCTAACGGAAGAAAATGCAGATGTGGCAAAAATGGTTGCTTGATAACTACTCTTGGCTGCAACGACATTATAAGAAATGCTTTGGAATACAAAGAAGAAGGCACACATTCTTCTCTCAATGAAGGAGCAGATGTCCTTGATCTAATAAATGCTGCAAATAGTGGAGACCCTTGTGCAACGAAAGCTCTTGATGAGGCTGCAGTCTCCTTTGTAAAAGCAATGAGAATCATTTATAGCATTGTAAATTTTGATATAGCATCAATTGGTGGTCAACTTTGTCATGGCAACACTTACTTCTATACAAAAGTAAAAGAAGAGATAAAAGGTCTCCCTTTTACATTAGATATAGAAGAAAACTATATTCAAAAGACCAGTAAAGGTATCTGTTATAGACTTCTATTAGAGCTTCTATCTTAAGAAAAACTATGAAACACGTAATCGAAAACCAATTTTTAATTGCTACCATTGATTGCAAAGGAGCACAGCTTCTCTCTTTAAAATCTAAAGAAAATGGCAAAGAATATATATGGACAGGAGATGAAAGCATTTGGAAGTGGCACGCTCCTGTTTTATTTCCACAGTGCGGAAACTTTCCAAACGGTTATTTCTACAATGGGAATAATTACAAGCTTCCTATGCATGGTTTCCTTAGAGATGTAGAACATACTTATCAGAGAGATGGAGTCTATATTTTTACTTCAGAGAAAAGGGAAGATTATCCTTTCTCTTTTAAAGCCCAAACAACCTTTACACTTAATAAACATACACTTACTCATTCAATTACTATCACAAATCCATCTTCCTATCCTATGCCCATGTCTCTTGGTTTTCATACAGGGTACTTAATTAAGTCTCCGCTTCTTATATTTGAGAATACTGAAGAAGAAGTAGGTGGAAGGAAGTTTAAGTGCAATGACGCGACTCTCTCAGAAACTAAGTTATATACAAAGATCAAGTCCAGACGAATCAATGTGGAAGGAGAAGAGGGAAAAAGAATGGCTGTCTCTTTCTCCGACTGCACTACCCTTGTTATTTGGAGTCCAAAGGGTGAAAGTCGAAATCTAGTATGCATCGAACCCCGCATAGATACTATTCCTTCTGGTACAAAAGAACCCTTTGCTATTATGTTAAAAGGAAATGAGAGTATTACTCTCTCTGAAAGCATTGAAATAATAGAATAAAGCTACAATTTTTATCTGAAAATGGGCTGCAGTCACGCAGCCCAAGGTTTCACATTTGTTTTATCAGTGCATCAAAGTAAAGTCACCTGCGTGGCCGTTTGTACCATCATAGACTTCGCCTTTCATTGAGAGGTGTACTGCACCTGTCTTGAATGTCAGAGGAAGAGCAAGGATGTTAGGGTTCTCAGGAAGATACTTTCTCATTGCATCTGAGAGTGCTTCCTCGAATGTAGCCCTGGTCTTTAGACCCATGCCTCTTGCGATTCCCGGTTCCCTTGCGCCAACGATGTAGATGGCGGAAGTATTCATCTCAGCAATATGGCCGCAGCTCATCATAGAGAAGCCGTGGAACGGATGGAATGCGTTGCAGAAGCGATACTTTCTGATGTACTCCTCGTTTGTTGCGAAGTACTCGCCGTATCTGTTCATATCAGGGAGAACGTTGTTGTAGTCATGCTGGAACATATTGTAGAGCTCCCTGAGGTATGGCCATCTCTCGTCATGGAAGTAGCCGTCGCAGATTGTGGATACGATGAATACACATCGGTCCGACATAACTCTCTTGTGTCTGATTACCTGAGCAGACAAGGCCTGCATCATCTGGATCGGGTTTGTCCCCATTCCGTTTCCATAGTGGAAGTTTGTAGGCATGCCGAATACAATGCAGTCATACTTCTTCTCTGCAAACGGTACATATGTACGCTTGTCGGCGCATGCCCAAGAGACTGGCTGCATCTCCTTAGCGTATCCTGAGAAGATCGCTATCTGGCGTGAGGACGAGTCAAGGACTGCGTCTACGCAGAAGAACTTTTTCCCCATCTTCTCTTCCATGTACATACCCTGCTCGTCGAACTTGTTTCTCATTGTGCTTGTCCCGGAAACAGGTGTGAAGTCCTTTCTATGCATTACGGATGGAACATGGTGGGCTGCGATGCTCCTCCAGTGTGTGATGCCGCAGGAACAGTGCTTATATCCACCGCTGTATCCGCCGTATGGGTTACCAGATGTGTGACCGATCATGATGGCTACATCGGAGTCATAGACATACTTGTTCATGATCACGTGGTCGCCGCCCTCTGTATATCCAAGGTCCACCAGGTGCTCATAGTCTTCACTGTCGTGGCTTGTGAGGAGACCGTATGGATAGAACTCGTTGAAGAGCTCCTCTCCAAGAATCTGCTTCATCTCCTTCTCCGTTGCACGTGGATGGAGTCCATTTGAGATGATTAGGAGAATGTCCTTCTTCTCTACTCCTACACTATATAGTTCGTCCAGGATACAGCGCATCGCAACCTTTCTGTGGCTCGTCTTCTGGCATCCACCCTTTACGATGTCAGGGATGATGATGGTGACCTTGCTTCCCTTATGGGCAAGCTCAGTGATAGTAGGCATTCCGATTGGATTCCTGATGGAGTCCATAGTAGCCTTATACAGGGAGTCCCAGTCCTGAGGAAGTGGTTCCGGATCCTTCACTGTCTCTCCTGGGATAAATACGTCTGTGTAATCTGGGAGCTCGGCAGCCATTGTGCCTTCGCCATACTCAAAATTCAACTTCATTTGTTTTCTCCTAGATATGTCTTGATGATTTCGATGTATTCGTCTGGATAGAATCCGATTTCACCCTTAAAACGAGTAAGAGCAATTAGACCTCCATCAATTTCATCGATTGAAGCAAGCATTTCTGCATTGTCAGTCTTTAAACCGCCACCGTAAACTACAGCCAGACCGTCAGTCTCTTTCTTTACAAGCTTTGCAACCTTTGTGATGTAAGGCTTATCTGCAGGAGTCTTACCAGGGCCAATGGACCAAACAGGTTCATATGCAATAGCTACTCTCTCTTTATCTGCACCCTCGAGTCCGATAGAGAGCTGTTCTTTTAGAACTTCATCCCAGTTATCCAGCTCTGTATCCTTTTCTCCGATACAATACAAAACTTTAAGACCAGCATTTTGTGCAGCAAGAATCTCTTTATTGAGAATTCTATTGACAGCCTTTGTATCGACGACACCAGCTTCAGCCAGGATCGCAGCAAGCTTATTTCTCTCTTCGCAATGACCGATAAGGGCATATGAGCAGCCGAAAGAAACAGCAGCATTTCCTGTAAGGGAAGTAGTGAATGCACCAAATGGTCCACCTACCTTTGTGTCTCCCCAGAAAAGTCCCTGTGTTCCTACTTCAATCGGGCTGTCTTCTGTCTTGGCAGAGCAGGCAGGAATAAGGTGTGCTTCAGGGAAGAACATTGCAAACTCAGTATCTTTGAAAGCCTTAAGCTGCTCCTGTGTATTCTTGACGATGAATGAACCCCATTCTTTCGGATCAGATATGGAGTTTACTCCTCCCTTCTCTCTTGGAATATCAAATCTTTTAAGGTTTAAGTAAATGTGCTTCATACACTCTCCTTATCTAAAGATTGCAAAATCTGGATGACTACCCATAAGTGGATCACAATAAGCGAAGAATTCATCGGAAATCTTATTTGTACCTTCAATCCACTGGAGAGGGAACTTCTTTTCCACGTTTGCTACATCACATAGAGGCACAAGATCAAGAGAGAACTTGAAGCCGTCGGTTCTATCAGCGACAATAGATACCATGCTTCCTGTCTTTCCTGCGGCGGCAGCTTCAACAGCCTTCTTTCCGACTGCATATGCTTCTTCTCTGTCTACGTCTGACTGGTATGCGATTGAAGTTCTACCTACCAATCCAGGCTTCTCACTTCTGGACTTAAGACCAATTTTGTCCATAATCTGACGTGAGATGAACTCGCCTACGCCTCCTGCGACCTTGTGACCGAAGCCGTCTACAATTCCGGTGTCTGCAAGAGGATTTCCATCCAAGCCACAGAGACCTTCACTTACTGTAACAAGGCATCCTCTTCCCTTGGCATATGCCTTCTCGATATCAGAAAGCATAACATTTACATCCACAAGTTTCTCAGGAAGGTATGTCAAGACTTCACAATTTGTAACCCTTGCGGCCAAAGCAGAAGCAGCTGTAACCCAACCTGCGTTTCTTCCCATAAGTTCCAGAACTACTACATGGATAGGAAGACCGTTTGCATCAAGGGCAAGCTCAGATGCGTTGATAGCGGCATAACGAGCTGCGGATCCAAAGCCTGGACAGTTATCTGTAAAAGCAAGGTCGTTGTCCATAGTCTTTGGTATTCCGATCACCTGAAGATCCAAGCCTTCTTTTTCTGCAAGGATAGAAATCTTATTACAAGTATCCATACTATCGTTGCCACCGTTGTAGAAGAAAACACCGATGTCATTCTTCTTCATACACTCGATTACAGCGGGATAATCCTTATCACTGAGCTTTCTTCTGCAGCTGCCGATGGCAGTTGCAGGAGTATGAGAAAGCTTACCTACAGTAGAAGACGGAATATTTGTCAAATCCAAAAGGTCATTCTTTAAGATTCCTTCGGCACCGAACTTAGCACCTAAAATCTTATTAAAGCCCCCGTTGATTCTAGCTGTTTCGATGACACCCTGAAGAGATGTATTGATTACAGCTGTGGGACCGCCACCATGGGCGACAAGTATATTCTTTCCCATTAGATACCTGCCTTCTTATATCTTTCAGCCATTTCATCAAGTGTTACACATTCGATGAGAGGAGCCTTACCATAGGAACCGAACTGAATGATGAGGGAGCCTACAGCTTCCTTGACACCAGCTTCCATTCTCTCGAAAAGTAATCTTGTATCGTCATCATTGATGTTTCCATACATGACTGCATCCATTACTGGTGGCAGGAACACTCTTGGGTCGAAAGCAGATGGGTTCTTTACCATAAGTTCATAAACAGGTCCGATAGAAGGACTATTCTTCAATGACGGCTTGTCTCTGAAGAGTTCACGGAAGTTTCTTGTAACAGCAAGGCGGATATCTGTATCAACGTTGATCTTTCCGATTCCACACTTGGCAACTTCCTGAAGCTGCTCGATCTTGATTCCATAAGCGTTCTGAACGTCTCCGCCAAGAGCGTTAATTTCCTTTACGATATACTGAGGAACAGTTGAAGAACCATGGCTGACGAGAACACCGTCGATTCCTTCATGTCTCATGCACTCTTTTGTTGCAATAGCGATCTCTTTTCTGATGACTGTGTTTGCGCCCTTATTTGCACCATGCTTTGTACCATAAGAGATGGCAAGAGCATCAACCTTTGTCTTCTTGAAGAATTCGATTGCATCCATTGGGTTTGTGTAAGTGCTTGTAGCAGCAAAGACATGGTCCTCGACACCTGCGAGAACTCCAAGTTCACCTTCTACTGTTACACCTCTTTCGTGTGCATATTTTACGACTTCTCTTGTAAGCTCGATGTTTTCCTTGAAAGGAAGAGAAGAACCATCGATCATGACAGATGTATATCCACCTTCAATGGCAGCCTTACAAGAATCGAAGTTCTTACCATGGTCAAGGTGAAGAGCAACAGGAATCGGGGAATCGACAGCATACTTCTTGACTGCCTCTGCAATGTTTCTTGCTCCAACTTTCTTGTCTTCAAGAGTTGCGTTCTGGAAGTCTGTCCTTCCACCCATGAAGCCGTTTGCAAGGTCTGCACCCTGAAGAATGGCTGCACTTCTGAACATTTCGTGGACTTCAATGACTGCCTTTGCCTGAGCAACTGCGTTAACGTTGAATGCACCCTGAGCATAGCAATATTTGTCTGTTGCATCGAGGATGGCTTTCATAGGTACTAATGACATCTTCTTATCTCCTTATTTAGATGTTTTTATGTAGGTTAAACCTCTAGTTTTTAGTTTATTTAAATTATTTAATTAAATAATATCACCCTTTTTCCCGTTACGCAACAAAATATTTTCCAAACAGGAAAAAGCACGGGGATACAAGATCCCCGATAATCACCAATTAATCTTCTTAGGTTGCTTCTTACTTGACACCATCTCTTCCGGATAGTGACGAGCACAGTCAGGAGCATGCCATCGTTCATCAGAATCAAAAGAACAACGCATTGTAATAGAGAGGTTTTGTTCCTCTTTCTTTGCATTTTCAACTATTTTTTCAAAGCTTTCACACTTTTCATCCAATAAAGATACCGCTTCTTTTGCAAACTCAGAATAAGAAGAAATTATATTTTCCGTTTCATGAGGATCTTTCTCTATATCGAAAACCTCTTCTTTATCTGAAGTGCAATATCTGACATATTTAAGGCTACCCTTCTTTACCATCTGGGCATATGGAACACTATGTGTATTTCTATCCATAGCACCACCAAGTTCAGAGATCACCATTCTCTTTTTATCATCATACTCCTCTGTAAGTTGCTTTTTAAGGCTGACTCCATCTGAGCCATATGCAATGGGTGCGTCTACTAGATCACAGAGAGTAGGTCCTAGATCGATAAGGCTTGTAGCTCCTTCGATCTTTACGTTCTTTCTTATTCCGTCACCGGCAATTATAAGAGGCGTATGTACGGACTCTTCGAAAAATGTCTGCTTACCATACAGACCTCTTGATCCTATTTGATCTCCATGATCTGAAGCATAAATAAAGATTCCTTCATGTCCTGTACGTCTCAAATACTCTTGGAAAGCGTCATATACCATACCGACTTCCATGTCTGTGAACTCACACATAGCGTAGTATGCCGCTCTGACAGCTTTCACTACTTCAGGGTCTTTATCATTGAAGACACCTTCATAGAATGATGGAAGAGGATAATCCACATCGTCTTCTCCGCTGACTCTTTCGTAATAATAGTCGTAAAGTTCCTTTGGAGCTACATAAGGATGATGGGGTGCATATGTTCCGACACATAGAAACTGTGGTTTTTCATAGCTATCCTTCAGATAATCCAAAGCATGCTCTACAACATATCTATCGAACTCAAGAGTAGGAGAATTGCCTGCCCCAATTATTGAAATACAGTGAGCCCCGCCTGTAGGAGTATTGAGATGAACTCCCCTCTCTTTTTTAAAGGCTTCGGTCGGTCTGTTTGTATATATCGGAGTTATATCTCCTGCAATACGCTTTGAAAAACCATGTCTCTGGTCAGGGCCTACAAAGTGCATTCTTCCACACAGCACCGTCTCATAGCCGATGCTGTTCAGGCTATGGGCGAAAGTAGCACGTGAAGAATCAAGAACACTGAAGTTTCCCATTACTCCGCACTTAGAGGCTAACTGTCCTGACATCAGACTCATTCTGGCAGGGACGCAAAGCGGATAAGGAGTGTAGTTATTCATAAATGCTACACCCTCCGAAGCGATTCTATCTAAGTTTGGAGTTCTCAAGATTCCATTTCCAACATAGTGTTGCTGGAGAAAGGCATGTTGGTCAGAAAAAAACAAACAAATATCTTTCATTTCTTTAACCCAACTCCTCGACTCTACAACATCTGACGAAATGTCCAGGACTTACTTCTTGCTGCTCCTGTGGCTCAAGACATTTTTCTGTAGCAAACTTACATCTAGCGGCAAATCTACATCCAGGCTTAGGATTAATTGGAGAAGTAAGCTCTCCCCTCAATATCTCCCTCTTATTCGGATGATCGATATCAATACTTGGAATTGCAGACAACAATGCTTTTGTATATGGATGAAGTGGCATTTTGAATAGTTCCTTTGAAGGGCATTTCTCCACAACCTGACCAAGATACATTACACAGATTTCATCAGAAATATGTTTTACAACGGACATATCATGAGTTACGAACATATATGTAAGATCTCTATCCATCTGCAGTTTTTTCAAGAGGTTTAAAACCTGTGCCTGAATAGAAACGTCGAGAGCGGAGACAGGCTCGTCACAAACAACGAACTTTGGATCCAATGCAAGAGCTCTTGCTATTCCGACTCTCTGTCTCCTTCCACCGTCCAGTTCGTGAGGATATGCATACTTTAGTCTCTCATCAATTCCAACAAGGTCCATGAGCATATCTGTTTTTTCTTCGATTTCAGACTTAGAGTATCTTCCCGATACTTTGAGAGGTTCTTTTACAGTATCCCTGATGGATTTCTTCGGGTCGATTGATGAGTATGGATCCTGGAATATAATCTGCATCTGCTCTCTGACTCTCTTTAGATCCTTGCCCTTCACATCAGATACATCTTCGCCTTCAAGAAAGATCTTTCCGTCAGTTTTATCTAAAAGATGAATGATTGTTCTTCCAAGAGTAGATTTACCACATCCAGATTCTCCGACTATTCCAACAGTATGGCCCTTTTCAATATCCATGGTAACATCATCCACAGCGTGGAGAAGTCCTCTTGCAGTTGAGAAGTATTTTTTAAGTCCCTCGACTCTCACCATTGATTCGGACATTTATTTTCCCTCCTTTGAAAGAACAGACTTCATATTAATACAATGTGAAATATGACCGTCTTCTGTTGTCAACGCGGGAATTTCACCCTTCAAGCAGGCCTCTGTCGCATATTTGCATCTTGGAGCAAAGGCACATCCCACAATCTCTTTTGTCGGATCTGGTGGGAGACCTTCAATCGGATGAAGCCAGATATCATCATCCGCCATGTCTGGAATTGCACCAAAGAGACCTAAAGTATATGGATGAGAAGGATGATGGAATATCTGTTCTTTTGTTCCATATTCTACGATTCTTCCAGCATAGATAATTGCAACCTCGTCACATACAGTTGCAACGACACCAAGGTCATGGGTGATCAAAAGCATTGCAGTATTAAACTTCTTCTGCAACTCCCCTACAAGCTCCAATACCTGAGCCTGGATTGTAACATCCAAAGCTGTTGTCGGCTCATCAGCCAAAAGCACCTGAGGATTACAAGCAAGAGCTATGGCTATAACGATTCTCTGTTTCATTCCACCGGAGAACTGATGAGGGTATTCATAATAACGGTCTTCTGTGATTCCCACCATTTTAAGCATTTCTTTAGCTCTCTCTTCACACTGCTCTTTTGACAAATCACTATGAAGTTTTACTGCTTCAGATATCTGCTCACCTACTCTCTGTACTGGGTTAAGTGCAGTCATAGGATCCTGAAAAATCATAGATATTTCATTACCTCTAATCTTTCTCATATCATGCTCTTTAAGAGAAAGAAGATCTTTTCCATCAAGTTTTATTTCTCCCTCCACTATTCTTGCACCTACATCAGGCAAGATTCTAAGAATAGACTTAGCTATTGTAGTCTTTCCTGCTCCTGTTTCACCAACCAATCCCAGTGTCTTACCTTTATACATCTTTAGGTCTACGCCGTTTACGGCATGAACCACTGTCTTACCGGAGAAGTATTCGACTTTTAGATTCTTCACCGAAAGAAACTCTTTGTTTTCAGCTGTGTTATCCATTATATCTTCTCCTTATTTCTTAAGTTTTGGATCGAGAGCATCTCTAATTCCATCGCCAAGCATATTGACAGCAAGAACTGTCACGGCAATTGCAAGACCTGGGAAAATAACCATATGAGGGCTCTTTCTGATAAAAGCTCTTGCTCCACTGAGCATTGCACCCCAGTCTGGTGTAGGAGGCTGCACGCCAAGTCCGATGAAGGATAGGGAAGCTGCCTGAATGATAGTATGGGCGACACCCATTGTCATACCGACAATATTTGCACTTATGGAGTTTGGAACCAAATGGGTGAAGATTATCCTTGCAGGAGAACAGTTAATTGAATATGCAGCTTCAATATATTCAGCCTTTCTCTGCTTAAGCATGTTTGCCCTCAACATTCTTGCCTGACCAGGTATTGCTCCTACACTTAATGCGAGAATGGTATTGAAATATCCAGAACCAAGAACGGCAGACATTACGATTGTGAGAAGCATACCAGGAAGAGATTGGATGACATCCAAAGCTCTCATGATGATGTTATCTGTCCAACCACCTGCAAAACCTGCAACAGCGCCGATGACTATACCGATGACAGAACTGATTGCCGTAGCGATTATTCCCATGGAAAGAGAATATCTTGTGCCTACCACAACACGAGAGAATATATCCCTACCGATTTCATCTGTTCCAAACCAATGTTTTGCGGAAGGAACCTGTCTAAGAGCAGTTGGATCTATTTCCTGATATCCATAGGGAGCAATCTGTGTGGCGAAGATTGCAATCAACACCTCAATAAGAAGAATAACCAATCCAATCATTGCCATCTTGTTTTTACTAAGCTGATAAACAAATCTTGAAAATTCAGACTGACCTTTATGTTTCTTCATTAGTTAGCCCCCTTCTTGACTGCAACTTTTTTCTTGCCCTTATTCTGATACTGAGCCTTTATTCTTGGGTCTACAGCCGCATAAAGCATATCTACGAGAAGCATGCTGAACGAGAAGACGATAGCCAAGAAGATTGTTCCTGTCTGAACAACAGGATAGTCTCTGTTGTTAACAGCTGTGATGATAAGTGTACCCATGCCAGGGATAGAGAAGATTGTCTCGATGATCATCGCACCGCCAAGCATCTTTCCAAACTGTGTTCCCATCATTGTAATAATAGGAATCAAAGCATTCTTAAGAGCATGCTTGATAATTACTTTATTCTCTGGTACACCCTTCGCTCTGGCTGTTGTAATATAATCAGATCTGATGACATCTAGCATACTGGATCTGGACTGACGAGCTGCAGATGCAATATGGGTAGCGGAAGCTGAAATTGCAGGAAGAATGTAGTATTGTATACCACCGATACCAAGGGCAGGAAGCCATTTGAGTTTTACAGCAAAAAGAATAACCAACAACAAAGCAAGCCAGAAGTTTGGCATTGATACTCCGACGAGAGCCAAAACCATACACAAAGAGTCCTGCCATCTATTTTGATGTACTGCAGCAATGACGCCAAGAGGCACACCGATTGCAAAAGAAAGAATCAATGTTATACCTGAAAGCATCATAGTTCTTGGAAGTCTTTCAACAATAGAGTCTGCAATAGGAATTCCGGTTCTCCATGCCACTCCAAGATTAAAATGAATAAATGTATCGCTTAAAAATCTTGCCAATCTGACAAAATATGGATCATTTAGGCCCAATTCTTCTCGTTTTGCTTCCAAAGCCTCTTCCGTCGCTTCTGAACCCAAAATAATCTCAGCAGGATCACCAGGACAATATGTCATTAAAGTAAAAACAACAATGGCGACAGCTAGAATAATCGGAATCATCCAAAGTAAACGCTTTAGAAAATATCTAAGCATTAGTACTCCTCCTTTTTTGTTTCCTTGCATAGATTGCCCTGCATATAGCAGGACAATCTAGTTTTTATCAGTTGTATATGCAGGCTGTAGGAACTACCATGTTAATGTTGTCATTTACAACTTCCTTGATTCCAACCTTATTGTTCCATACTGCAAGGTTATTAAGCTGGTACATTCCATATCCGTAAGCTTCTTCCTTGATGTAGTTATGAACCTTGTTAATATTTTCAGGTGTGAATCCCTTCACTGTTGAAGCCTCTGCAATCATGTCTGCAAGTACATAGTCATGTCTACTTGTAGCGTCACCAGTCTTGTAGGATCTGCAGTCATATCTTGTATTCCAGTGGTTTGCAAGTGTGATGCCACCGACCTGGTTAATGAACATATCGTACTGTGTTCCATCAAGTCTAATAGCTGTAACAAGGGCAACTTGTCTCAAATCAAGCTTGATGTTGATGCCAACGGCAGCACAGCAGTTCTGAATGATTTCTGCAACAGTCTTTGTTGTTGAGGAACCAAGAAGAACGAGTTCTTCTCCCTTGTAGTTAGACTTAGCGAGACATTCCTTAGCCTTTTCTACGTTATAAGGATAGTATTCCTCGTCGAGCCACTCTTTTTGGTAACCCATAGCATAAGTAGCTGCAGAGTCATGCATTACTGTTCCATATCCTTCGAGGGCGGCGTCAATCATCAACTGGTTATTGATGGCATAACAGATTGCCTGTCTAAGATATTTGTCTTCTGCAACAGGTTTTCCTTCTGCCCCTGAGAAGAAGATCTGCATACCGTTTCTTGCATCTGCTCTCTGGAGTGTATAATCACTGTCACCATCAAACTGTACTGCAGTTGAAGCTGGGAAGTTGAGGACAAAATCTACTACACCTGTCTCAAGTGCGATGCCAAGCTGGGCAGCTTCTGGAATAATATGGACTTTAACATTGTCCACAGTCGCCCTCAGCTGCTCAGGAAGGAGATTATAATCCTGCCAGTAGTCATCTCTCTTTGTATATTCCATAGAAGAGCCGGAAACAAAACCTGTTACCTTGTAAACGCTAGTTGTTACACAGCTGTTCACATAATCATCACCAGCCTTCTCATATTCAGCCTTTGAACAGACAAGAGTATCTGTCATGAATGTTTCGAATACACCTACAAGAGTATTGTTGAACTTAACTCTTACAGAATAGTCGCCTGTAGCTTCGATGGATTCAACATACTTGTAGTTTGGCTTAAGAGCTTTTTCTTTTGATGTCTCGACAACCCAAACAATATCTTCGGATGTAATCTTGTTACCTTTGCTATCTGTAATGTAGTCCCAGATAGTAATATCGTATGTTACACCGTTATCTTCTGTCTTCCATTCCTTTGCAATCCATGGAACAAGGGTATTTGAACCATCAAGATAGCCGAGAGACTCATAAGTAATAGTAGAAATTACAGGAAGATTGTTTCCGATGTTGGATCTGAATGGAGAGAGTGTATCCCAACCAGTGTTGATACCAACATTGATTTCAATCTTTTTCTTCTCTGCAGTCTTTGTGCTTGTTTCAGTAGCAGTTCCTGATGTAGAACTGGTCTTCGATTCGCTCTTTCCACATGAAACAAAAAGCATGAGAACAGCCAAAAGAAGCACGAAAATAATCTTTTTCATAGTATCTCCTTTTTTTCTCAGGATTTTTTTGATCCCGAGATTAATTAAACAATTTAATTATGTCTAAATAATAACAGAGGTTTTCAATAACGCAAGGATTTTTTTATATTTTTTATAAAAATTATTTTTAAAAATAGATTCTTTATCTGCAATTAATTATATTTTTTGCATTAATTCTGTTTTTCCCTTGCTCTTCTTACCATTTGGCCAAGCATCATGCCACCCAATCCCTCTTCGTATCGTCTGAAGATTTCTTTTTTTACATCTTCATCCAAACCTCTTGTCATAGCCTCCACCTGGGCTCTTTTTATCCTATTGTCGACTTTCCTAGGTACAATATCACAAGTGGACTGATACCAATCCAACATATCAAGTTTCATCTTCATGATTTGGTCTTTGTAGAGAGGATTATCTATTTCATTCTTCTCCTCTTTTATATCTTTCTCCAAATCATAGAATTCATCTTTATTGTTAGCCCTCTTTATATACTTATACCTATGGTCTCTGATCATTGTACCCTTTATATGGGCTTCACCGTTGGTCTGGGAAATCTGCTTGGGCCAATAATCACTTTCTTCAGGAATACTTCCGCCTTTTCCACAGACCCCATGGTACTCGTCAGCCTGCCATTCATACTCCATTCTTCCACCTTCAGAGAAGACATATTTCCTATTCTCGATCTTCCTATCTTCAACAATAGGTCTGAGAGATATTCCGAATTGATCATGATCAGGCTCTACGCCGACATAATCCATGACTGTCCTATAGAAATCCACTAGTTCTACTAGGCTATCGGAGATACCTGGATCCACTTTCTCACCCTTTGGAGGTTTGATGAGCAAAGGCACTCTTACAAGACAGTCTTCGAATGTATTTTGGGATTTCTCAGGAAGAGAATAATCTCCACAGAAATCTCCATGGTCAGATAGAACGACTATGAGAGTGTCATCATAGACACCTTTTTCCTTAAGACCGTCGCATAGTCTCTTAAACTGTGCATCGATTTTCATGCACATTCCAAGATACACAGCCCTCAGCTCGTCCCAGTCCTTTTCCTCCATCTGGTCGATTCCCATATGGGATCTCAGTTCTTCCTGCATTAAAGGCTTACCTTCACCCTTTGATGCCCTCTTTGGCAGTTTTTTTCTATCTATGGCTGAGAAATATGGCTTCTCAACTCCATAAGGGCAGTGAGGATAGAAAAGGCCAAGGAAAGCGACCACAGGTTTTCCTCCATGGTCCTCCCCCATCATCTCTATGCATCTATCTACGTCGCTGTCATCGGAAGTATAATTAATACCTTCATTATTGACTGTCAGCTCTCCCAGATAGTGGGAATAGAAGAATTTATCGCCTTTTTTACCTCTTATATTTGATATAACAGGTTTATTATGATCAGTAGCCATTACTCTAGGATCTGTCTTCCCTGAGTGGATTTCATCAGCTTGTGATTCATACAACCCTGGAATCTGCCCCGCAACAAGATCGTTACGGTCATTCATCCAAACATAGTATCCTGCATTCTTTAATTCAGTGAACAGATTCGACTCATCCTCATGAAGAAGATGCTGCATAGTTCTATGTCCTTTGACATGAGGATACAAACCAGTAAAAAAAGAACAGCGAGATGGAACGCATACAGGGTTCTGGCAGTATGCATTTGAAAATGACACAGCCTCTTTCGATGCAAACTCATCAAGATTAGGAGTGATTGCAGCTGGATTTGCTCCCATATGATAAAGCGCATCCCACCTCATCTCATCTGGGTTAAATATTACAACATTCGGTCTTTTTTCCATTTTTACTCCACGCTTACAGGACATGTATATACACGGTTATCTTTTACACACTTCTTTTCACCGATTATCTTTACCTCTCCAACTACACTATATGTTCCGGAAGACTGACCTACCATGATATTAAGAGTTCCAGGTTCAACTGCAAACTCCATGTTTTCATTATAGTAACCAAGCTGTCTCATTGAGAGATGGAAGGTTACTTTTTTAGTTTCACCCTTCTCCAATGTTATTCGCTTAAAGCCCTTAAGTTCCTGAACCGGTCTTGTAACGCACACGTTCTTTACTCTTGTATAAAGCTGTACAACTTCGTCTCCTTTAACATTTCCTGTATTCTTCACTTCTACAGTAATGTCTACATCTCCATCAGCTTCAACTTCTTTTCTACTTAAAACCAAGTTGGATATGTCGAAAGTAGTGTATGAGAGACCATATCCGAATGGATAAAGAGGCGAATCATCCGAGTCTACATAACCTCCCTTTAAAAGTCCTACAATTGGTTCTCTTACATAACCTGAACCCGAACGATGATTATAGAAAATAGGAATCTGTCCCTCATTTCTAGGAATTGAGAATGTCATCTTTCCTCCAGGGTTTACACTTCCATCCAATACATCTGCCACTACTTTTCCTGCATATTGCCCCGGCATATATGCTTCAATAATTGCAGACGCATGCTCAGAAGCATAAGGAGTAGAGAATATCTGAGGTCCATACATTATTACTACTACAGGCTTATTTGTAGCAATAAGGCTTTCAAGTAGTTCTTCCTGAACACCTGGAAGCGTTATTTTTGTCCTATCTATTCCCTCTCCTCCTGTTACATTTACCCAACCGCAGTTTCCTCCGCAGGCAAATACGACAACATCATTTTCTTCCGCAGTTTTTATGGCAGAAGCGAAATGAGACTTGTCATCTCCCGTGATTTCGCAACCCTTTTCATAGGAGACGGAGAATCTTTCTGATAGGACTTCTTTCAAGCTTCTGGCATCAAGTCCTCTAAGGACACCGTCCATGTCACCAAGTTTTTTCAGTTCCTCTTCTGTATAGATGGCCATCATCTTGGCAAAAGGATTGTTGTCATTCTTCTTGTTATTGTCGGCAAGATCAGCCATACCTCCAATGCCGACGTTCTCACCTCTGCTACCTGCCTCCATCATTTCAATATATGCAGGATATGTATATCCAGACACCGGATATCTAATGGAATCTGCATGAGGACCAATGAGGGCTACCTTGACACCTTTCTTAAGAGGAAGAACTCCATCGTTTTTCAACAAAACGAGAGAATCTGCTGCGATTTTTTCTGAGAGATCATCTTTTTCCTTTGTTCTGAAGGTATCTTTTATACTACTTTCATCACAATAAGGGTTCTCAAATAGGCCGCACTTAAATTTTACATACAATACTCTTCTTACTGATTCATTTATGCACTCTTCTGTGATAAATCCACTCTTAACATACTCTGGGAGTTGTCTGAAAGCTGCACCAACAGGAATCTCAGTATCAGTTCCTGCTTTTTTTGCAATTGCTCCGGCTTCTTTGTAACTAGATCCGATTTTATATACATTATATGTTCTGAGGACAGCAGCTCCATCGGAAGTGACGACTCCTTTAAAGCCCATCTCTTCTCTCAATAGCTTTCCTATGATTTCAGGGTTGTCAATTACTGGAAGGCCATCAATCTCACCATAGTTACACATTACAGCATCCAGATCTTCTTCCTTCATGGCTGTTTCAAAGGGAAGAGCGAAATCTTCATATAACTCTCTATGACCGCAACGGAAAATAGAAGTATTTAGACCACCTTGGGTGAATGCGTAACCTAAAAAGTGCTTGGCAATACAGCTGACTTTTTTACTCTGCATTCCTCCGATATATTCTTTTCCAAATTGGGATACTAAATATGGATCCTCTCCATATGTTTCATATGTTCTACCCCATCTAGGATCTCTTGCCACATCGATTACAGGGCTCATAGCAGATGAGATTCCTACACTTCTTGATTCTTCGCCAATATATTCAGCCATTTCTCTAGCTAAT
This sequence comes from uncultured Spirochaetales bacterium, assembly GCA_945947045.1. Taxonomy (GTDB): domain Bacteria; phylum Spirochaetota; class Spirochaetia; order Sphaerochaetales; family Sphaerochaetaceae; genus Ornithospirochaeta. The sequence goes on from CAMEXG010000001.1 coordinate 27,422, forward strand.
TCCGGTTCCCAAGTAGAACCTAGATTTATCTGGGAGGGATAAAGGGAGCCACCTTTTCCCGGATAACCACAGAGGTTTTCACTTTGTAAAGCAACAGGGATGCCTAGTCTTGTCTCTTCTACAAAATATCGCTGGACTTCATTTGCTATTTTTGCAATGTAATGTGGATCTGTAATTCCTGCTGTAGAGAACTGAGTGAATCTTCCGTGTCCGTTAGGAAACTGTTTCTTAAGTTCTTCTTTACTTACTTCACCATTGACTATGACGGTTGGAACAAGGTCTCCACAAAGCTGGGCCACCTTCTCCTCCAGTGTCATTTTTGAGAGCAAATCCTCTACTCTTTCCTTAATAGGCAAAGATGCATCCTTGTATTTGTCCATACATATCTCCTTTTTACTATCCTCTGTTTTTTTTCTGTTTGTTTATTTTCCTAAAAGCTTAAACATGTCCTTCTTATAGTCTTCAACACCATTCTGATCAAAAGGATTTACTCCTGTGATATTGCATGAAACATAGCAGGCCATCTGGAAGAAATAGAAAAGAGCGCCATAAGTCTCTTCATCGAAACGAGGAATCTCCAAAACAAGGCATGGGAATCTTCTTGAGTGAGCGGCAAGAGTTGCGTTAAATGCAGCTTTATTGATTTCCCAAAAATCTTTTCCATCAAGATATTTGAAGCCATCTTCCAATTCATCACTTGGAAGCGGACAAGTAGATTCTCTTTCCGTTACATTCAAAAACGTCTCGAAAAGCATTGGGGAACCATCCTGGACAAACTGTCCTAAAGAATGCAGATCCTCACTATATGAAGTATCCATCGGCAATAAGCCCTTATCTTCCTTTCCTTCACTTTCACCGAAAAGCTGTTTCCACCACTTTGCAAATCTAAAGAATCTGGGTTCGAAATAAGAAAGAAGTTCTACACTCTTCCCTTTTTCTTTTAGCATAGTGCGCATTGTGGCATATTCGAGGGCGACATTTAATATTGAATGATCGCTTTTGAGTCTACTCTCCATATCTTTTGCACCCTTAACCATAGCTTTAATATCAAAACCTGCAACAGCAAGAGGGAAAAGACAGATGGGAGAGAGCGCCGTATATCTACCGCCAATATTCGAAGGGAAAGGAAGAAGTGTATAACCCTCCTTTTCAGCCATATTCCAGGAAGGCGTATTCTCTGTAAAAGTAACGATTACTCTTGAAGAGTAACTATCCCCATATCTTTTATCCAAGAAGTTCCTGATAACTCTGAAAGCAATACCAGGCTCCAATGTCTCAAAGTTTTTGGCGATACAATCCACATAGACGCTTTTCTTGTTCTCCAAAGATTTTAATACTTCGTTCATTGAATATGGGCTTATAGTATTTCCTGCCCATATTATTTCAACATCATTCTTCCGTCCCAATGCCTCGTATACAGCTCTGGCTGCCTGGTTTGAACCGCCAATACCTATGACAACCAAGGCATCTGCATCTTTCCTTACTCTTAAGGCAGTCTCTTCATACTTTTCCAGCCATTCTTCTCCAGCCCAAAGAGATACATTGTGCCAACCGAGAGTATCTTTATACTTCTCCTCTCCTTTCAGAGCTCTATCTAGGGAAGGAAGGTTTCTTTCTAGTCTTGCTTTATATTCCTCTTTCCCGATTAATCCCGAATTATCTACATACTTAAAGTTTATATCCGTCATAGAGACGCTCCTTTTACTTGATAGTTTTCTTTGATTATTTCTATAACCTTAGCAACATACTTCTCATTTTCCGGAACATTGGAGTTTAAGAATGCATGCCAAAGATCTTTATCGATAAAATAAGAATGTAGAATTCCATCCCTATTTAGTATTTCATCCAGCTTATCGCTATGATTTTTCAATATCTCTTTTTCTGATGCAAATAGCGCTACAAATGGAAACCCAAAATAGTCGCCCAGCACAGGATATGCATATGGATCATCACAATCCGCTGTGATGTAATACTCATATTTCTCACCCGTTCTATAGTCCAGAATAGCATCATTATCTATTTGGTATTGCGTGGGCTCTATCCCTTCTCCAATATATGGAGAGGAAAGAATAAGGGAGGACGGAAGATAAATACCATGGTCCCTGCACCATAGAGACAACGACAAAGCTATGGTTCCACCTGCGCTCGTTCCAATGATACTCGACTCTCCCGGATCGACTCCCCATTCCAATAGTTTTCTCCAGACTTTTACACAATCCATAAAGGCTGCAGGATATGTATCCTCAGGTGCAAGTGAATAGTTGATTCCATAAATAGTCATTCCTAGATTTCTTGCTATCTGAGTGCAAAGCCAATATCCATTCGAAGCATATCCGTTTTTAAAACCTCCACCATGAATATAAACAAGGGCGGAAGACGATCTTGAATTGGGAAAAGTAATTTTTTCTGTTTCAACACCTTTTATATTAAGTAGAGTCTTCTCAGCATCTTCCGGAAGCTTAGAGGCTCTTTTTTTCTGATTCTCCCTCATCTCTTCCAGAGTAGACTTACTCCTCAATTTCTTTATTTCCCTAAGTCTCTCTTCATATTTCTGTCCTATTTCTCCAAGCATAAGACCAACCTCAGACGCCTCTTTTGTTTCTACCGCTCTTCCATGGGTTTCTCACGTTTCTGTAGTTCATGGACTCATTACCCACTGTCTTCATCTTTTCAATAAATGCAGCTTTGGCTTCTTCGATACGTTTGTCATAAGCCTCGGTATGATATTTCTCCAGGAGAGGATCCTTATATTTTTCCATATAAGAGTTTAGAATGCTTCTCATCTTCGCTATCTCTTCCTGATACTCAGGATCATCAATAAGATTACACAAAGCATCCGGATCCTTCTCAAAATCATAGAATTCTTCAGGGACTCTATACTGGAAGAAGTCCACTCTTTCTTTTATTTCTTTATTCTCTTCCCCCGCCTTCACCATGGCATTAAAGGTAAGACCAGTCTGAGCCTCATTCTTAAAAACTTTCTCTCCATCGGACCATGCATTGAAGATATATCCATATCTCTTGTTTTGTACGCATCTCATAGGGTAAGAATTAAAAGCAGAAGTAAGGTTAAACTGTGTATATACATAACCATCTCTACTATCATCTTTCTTTCCTTCAAGAATACTAAGGTAACTCTTTCCGTCACACTTCATCTTATCTTCCAATCCACAAGCTTGGAGAACTGTAGGAGTAAAATCTACTCCACTTATTAGATCTGTATTATTTCTTGTTCCTGCAGCGATATGTCCAGGCCACTTGGCGATAAAAGGAGTCTTTGTAGAGTTCAAGTAACAGTTTGCCTTGGCAAATGGGAATGCCATACCATTATCAGACATGAAAATAACCAGTGTTTCGTCTTCGAGACCTGCTTCTTTCAATGAATCCAATACTGCGCCCATAGACTGGTCTCCCCTATGGACTGAAGAATAATACTGTGCAAGTTCTTTTCTTACGTCTGGTAAATCAGGAAGGAATCCAGGCACCCATGCTTCTTCACTCTTATAGAATCTATCGGCATAGATATGGTAGCCATAGAATTTTTTAACTTCATCGTCGCTTCCTGCGAAAGGTCTATGTGGATCATGGGTATTAGCCATCAAGAAAAAAGGCTTTCCTGATTCTTTTGCCATTTCGAAGAACTCTTTGGACCTGGACCTATATAAATCAGGGCTTCTACCGTAATTTGATTCAGGCTCCATCATTCTTGAGGCATAATCCCACGCAAATTTTTCCATTGGTACGGCATGCTTCAGTTTTCCGATAATTCCATTGAAGTATCCATTTTCCTTAAGGGTCTCCGTGAGAGTAGGAATCTCGGAAGAAATGGGCATAAAACCAGGGGCACCGTTTTTATGAGGATATAATCCTGTCAGGAGACACTCCCTCGAAGGCTGGCATACAGCGATAGTAACGTGGGCATTGTCAAAACATACACCTTCAGATGCAAGCTTGTCCAAGTTTGGTGTTATGTCATCTACAGGGCATCCGAAACAACCGATAGAGTTGTAATTCAAATCATCCGCCATTAATAGAAGGATATTGGGTCTTGTCATTTATGTCTCCTTTTACTAATCATTAATTAAATGATTTAATAAAAGCATAACCCATATATCTAGGTTTGCAAGTCTTTTTTTTAAAATTTGTAAAAAATATTTATTTTAATAAAGACACATATCATTTTATTACAGTCAAACAAAATACTTAGATATCAAGCATACCGATGTTATATTTCTCCACCGGTTTTGAGTAGAACCATTGAAGATCCATCAATCGATCTTTAGTGAACTTCAGATAGATCTTGTCTTTTGGCGGCCACTTTAGCATCATGTCAAATCTTTTGTCGTCATCTAGTTTTTCCGGAGAAAAAATCAAATAAAGAGTTCCACATTTCTTCGTATTATTTCTGTTCAGTACCTTTGATCCTATTACATCTACTTCAGCAATTTCGTTCCAAGGAATATATCGCCTCCTGATGCCTAAGAACGAGAGAGAAACGCCAACCTTTTCCACTTTTACTACACTTCCATATCTAAATACGATTGCGAGGAAAGGAATTGAAATCAGAAGAAATACAAGAGCTGATATATATCTTGATATAGTGCAGAGGGTAATTGATATGGCAATAAGAAAGAGAAAGTATAATAAAGCGAACATGAACATCGTATCGTTTGCCAAGTATTTCTTACCTTTTCCCATACACTACTCCAAAAAAGACTCCAAATCTCTCTTTATTGCTACTGCAGAAGCCCCAACAGCTCCACTTAGATCATCACTGCTTTTGAAATGAAGTTTCAAGTCCTGGAATGTTCCTCGATACAGATTCTTGTAAACCACATTCATAAGAACTTTTCTATTTTCCTCCACATCAAAGATCTTTCCTTCTATAACCATATACTCAGGTCTTACAAAATTCTCAATGTTTGCAATTGCAAGCCCCAGGTATCTAATAGCTTTGAATATAATTTTCTTTACCTCTTCATCTCCTTTTTCTGAAGCTTCAAGTACATCCGCAATATCCAAGAACTGCTTTTTCTCATAGATTGAAGACAGAACAGGAGTTTTCCCTTCCTTCATAGCTTTATTAGCCTTTTCAATGATAGTCTTTTCACTGGAGTAAGCTTCAAGACACCCCCTATTTCCACATAGACATGGATCTCCGTCTATTTCCATGATCATGTGACCTACCTCTCCGTCTCCAGTAACATTCCCGAAGTGGGTCTTCACAGAATTAAGTAAAGGGCATCCGATTCCTGCAGAGACAAACATATACGCCATCGAATCCGCATCTTCCAATACTTTCCCCTCAAACATAACCAAGGCATATGCTCTTGCAATAGTATTGTTTTCAACACTTACCATGCCCTTATATCCGGTAAGAGACGAAAAGTCTTCCATTACATTTTTATCTTTCCATTTATATCCCGGATGGATGATAAGTCTTCCCTCTTCTTTATCTACGATTCCCGGCATGGTAAGACCAACTCCGAAGATGTCTTCCTGGATTAAATTTGCCTTTTTCAAAAGGGAAGAAAACAAATCTGCTGCACTTTTTATGGAGGCTTCATAGTCAGAGAAAGAACGCTCATCTCTAAGCGAAGCCAATACGTGGCCCCTTGTATCCACAATCACGCCATTTCTTACGGTTCCTCTTATTGCTATTCCCATAAATCTTCTGGAGTTTTCATTGATATCCACAAGCATTGTTCTTCTTCCCAAGCTCTTTACACTATGATCCTGTTCAACTTCTTTCAAAAGTCCATTCTTTATCATGGAGCTTACGCTGGTAGTTATAGTAGGAAGAGTAAGACCTAACCTATCTGCTATCTCTATTCTTGAAATAGGACCAAATTTATAGACAATTTCCTTAATTGAAAACTGGTTTTGTACTTTTACTCTGGGTAGGTTGTTTCCTATGGAATTCTCCATTCAATATATCCTTTTGGCAATATTAGTCTTAATAATGAAATTATATATGCCATTTTGGTATATATCATCAATTAATTTTTTAATTTAATGAATATTATTCTTACCTTCTTATAGGCGGAAATAAGTGTTCTATCCCCAGCTCCTTCACCATCTTAACGACTTCCGTCGATCTCGATACTCCGAACTTCTGAAGCAGAGTTCTTATCTGGCTCTTGACCGTAGCAGGCTCAACGAACCTTCTCTCGGCTATTTCCCTTACCTTCAAACCTTCCATAAAACATGAGATCAGCTCTTTTTCTGCTGGAGTCAGATTGCCTAGGTTCTGTATGAAATACAAGAGGTTTTTCTCACTCTTACGTAGTCTTTTATATTCATCCATCAAGACTTTCTGTATTTCACTGTCAATCTGTGCATTGCCTTCCTTTGCCATTCTGACTTTCTTTCTCAGTGTCTCTTCGTCGCAGCCTTTGACCACATAATCCAGGGCACCGTTTGACATGGCTTTTACAATGGTCTCATCACTATCATGGCTAGTGAGATAAAGAATGACAGCATCATTATCGCTGGAAAGAATCGCATCTGCAGCCCTTATCCCATCCTCGTTATCAGCCATCTCAATGTCCATTAAGACTACATCGTACTTTTCTTTCTCATATTCCATCTCAGCTTCAATTCCAGTGGAACACTCTTTTATTACTAGAATATCTCCCTCTTTTTCCAAAGCTTCCTTTATATATGTCCTGATTACTTCACTGTCTTCAGCCAACATTACTCTAATCACTTTCTTCCCTCCCCTGCCAAAGGCAACATCACGATAAAGGAAGTTCCCCCATCCCTACGTGGTGTAAATGAAATAGACCCCAAGTGCCTTTTTATTACAAGCCTGGTGAAATACATACCGATTCCCCAGTTAGTAGAACTATTCTTGGAAGAATGGAAAGGCTCCCAAAGATGCTTTTTTAATTTCCTATCTATACCCTTTCCTCTATCACTAAAAATAATCTCGACCCACATTCGTCCATATTTGACCTGTATCTCTATGGGATCATGCCGTTTATTATCAAGCGTTGCTTCTATTCCGTTTTGTATAATGTTATATAAAGCCTCTGAAAGAAAGGTTGTATCTGCAAGAATGAGTTTTGTAGTTTCTTCGGTATCGACATTAATCTGGTAATTGCAGAAATTCTCTCTTACTCTCTTCTTACACTCTTCTATTACATCCATCATTGAAGCTGGACGAAGTCTTATTGAGTTTACTTTGAGAGATTTATTTAGCTTCTCCAACCTTGTCACAAGAGAAGCGTTGATCTGTGATAGTCTCTCGATATCACCATCCTCAGGGTAATTTTTCTTTACTTTATCTAGGAGGATACGTGTAGCCAACAAGTCATTCTTTGTTCCATGAACAAACATGGATACTCCTCTAGCTGTGGAACTGACCTCTCTTCTTATTTTTACTTCCGCCACCTCCTCTCCAAATGTAATTGAGAAATACCTGATAAGAGAGGCCATGGACAGGATACCAGATAGCAAAGCTCCTATCATGACTACATAGTTGAAGCCTGATGAGAATCCTCTATGTAGATACCATAGACCAAGCATCCACATATAATCGTTTCTATAGAAAAGATAAACTTGGGCAGGATCCTGAGGAAAGAAAAGACCATAGATCATTACGAGAGAAAGAATGATCATGAATTTCATAATAAATCTCAATCTGAAGAAAGAGAGCTTGGTACCCCATAGTTCGATGATCATCATGAGAATAGACATGGCTAAATAAAGAATAATCCATATTTTTGTAACAGTGACTACAATCCCCATTGCAGTGGGATTTGAAGAGAATGTCTCAAAGAACTGGGGGATATAAATAAGTATACCCATCAATGGGAGGATAAATAACAACAATCCTTTTTTTATTAAATTACTCTTATTCAGCTTTCCAGCCATATTCAAAGATGAGAGCAAAAGAAAATAAGGAGAAAGATATCTTCCTATAGCCATCATGAATCCAAGTCTATTCATTGTGAAGACTTGATACATAAGCTTTTGTCTAACCCGATTGTTTCCATAGAGGACAAAGGTTGTAAAGTCTGTTATTCCTCCTTTTTTGGCTATATATACAGAAATTGTATAAAGGAAAAAAGTTATTGATCCCACTGCCAAGAAAAGAAGGGCGCTTCTTAAATCACGTCTCAACAAAAGAAGAGCAAAAGACATAAAAAGTGTTATCAATAACAATACTGGGAGCATAAGAAAATTATAAATCAGCTAAATTAAGGAGACAAGAAAATATAAAATCGATATTCATTTACCCAATATTTGTGAAAAGACCCGAGATTTCTCCCGGGCCATTAATTCACAAAGAATGGAATTAGTTGTGTGCAGCTTCAAGCATGATGTCAAAGAGGACGTAGTTCTCAACTGGAGTTGTAGGATCAACTGCATCACCGAATGCAAGCTTCTGAACTTCATAGAGAGCCTTGATAGAACCATCTTTGATTCCGTTGATTGTATCTGCTTCTGTATACCACTTTGCACCATGGACTGTCTGATACTGAATCTCAACGTCACCTGCAACCTGCTTAGCAACCCATTCAGCAACCTGTCTCATGTTCTCTTCCTTTGCTCTGAAGTCTTCACCCTTATAGAGTGCTCTTGTGAACTTGACAAGTGTATCGTGGTTAGCTTCAGCCCACTTTGGCATGACGATCCAAGAAGCGATGTTGACTGTCTCGTCAGAGAATGTTTCGTTTCTAGCGATTACAACAGCATCGGAACCGATCTGAGAGCACATTGTTTCTGTTGATGGTGACCATGTAGCACATGCATCGAGAGAACCAGATGTCATAGCAGATGTGAGAGAAGAAGCATCCATTTCGTAAGCTGTGATGTCATTCATAGTGAGTCCAGCTTTCTTAAGACCGAGCATGAGGATGTTCTCTGAAGATGTTCCTGAAGAATAACCGACTTTCTTTCCTCTGAGGTCAGCGAGAGATTCTACACCATGAGACTTGAGACCGACGATAGCGTCACCGTTTCCAAGGTGAGAGAATGCGAAGATGGAAGCACGACCATTGATACAAAGCTTATGAGCGCCATGTCCGATGTATCCGATATCGATAGAGCCGGATTCCATAGCAGCGATGATAGTAGGACCGTCTGCGAATTCAACAAGGTTAACCTTGAGGCCTTCTTCTTCGAAAGCGCCTGTCTCAATTGCAGCCATTACGGAGCAGAGAGATGCATAGTTTGGCATATATGCAACGTTGAGAGTCTTGAGAGAAGAAGTTGTTGCCTTTTCTTCTGCTCCCTGAGCGAAAATGCCTGTAAGAGCGATGACTGCTACCAAAAGAATAGCGATTGCCTTTTTCATTTTATATCTCCTTTTTTTGTTTTCAAAAATGTGGTTCCGATTATTTTCTTACCTCAAGGTATTCATGATATACCTGAGACCAAATCTGGTTCTTAAGCTCCAAGAATCTTGGGCTCATCTTTGTCTCCTGATCACGTGGATAAGGAATATCTACATCGATGATATCCTTGATTCTTCCTGGTCTAGCGGACATTATGACGACTCTTTGACCAAGGATGAGGGCTTCGTCGACATCGTGGGTGATGAAGAAGCAAGTCTTTCTTTCCTTTTCCCATGTCTCCAACAACTCCTGCTGAAGCTGAGTTCTTGTCTGAGCATCCAAAGCTCCGAATGGCTCGTCCATCAATAAGACTTCAGGATTTGCAGCATAAGCACGAGCGATTGCGACTCTCTGCTTCATACCGCCACTGAGTTCCTTTGGATAGTGGTCGCAGAACTTCTCAAGATCAACCATCTTGATGTACTTCATTGCGATATCTTCTGCTTCCTGCCCCTTTATTCCTTTCATCTGAAGTGGGAAGAGGACATTCTTCTTTACTGTGAGCCAGGGAAAGAGTGCATACTGCTGGAATACGACACCTCTATCTGGACCTGTTCCATGGACTTCCTTTCCATTACAGATGATCTTTCCGCTTGTAGGCTCCAAAAGACCAGCCATAATATTGAGGATTGTAGACTTTCCGCAACCAGATGGACCGACGACAGTAATAAACTCGTTGTCCATAATATCCAGGTTTACACCGTTGAGAGCTACTACCTCACCAGTTCTTCCCTGATATGTCTTCTTAACGTTCTCAATGTGAACTTTTATATTTCTCTCTTCTCCTGCCATCCTGTCAACTTCCTTTCAAGTAATTGTATAAGCTTCTCAACTGTGATTCCGATGATACCGATGATGATGATATATAGAAGCATCGGAGCTGTTTCGAAGTTGTTGTTAAGTGATCTGATTCTCATTCCCAATCCAGCGAATGCACCTGTAGATTCTGCGGCGATAAGTGTCGTGAGGGCACAAGAAGCACCGAGACGTACAGCTGTAAGAATGAATGGAAGAGATGCTGGAGCAAGAACGCGAAGGAAGATATCCTTATCTTTAGCTCCAAGGACTCTTGCTGCCTTAATAAGCGTCTCGTCAATGTTTACGATTCCCTGATACATTGTGATACACATAATGAGACAGGTTGCGATTGTAATGACGATGATCTGTGGTTTTCTTCCTACTCCTGCTGCGATGACAATGAGCGGAACATAAGCAAGAGGTGGTATGTTTCTGATGAACTGAATCCATGGCTGGATAATTCTTCTTACAGGATTATACCAAGCCATAAGAATAGCCAATGGAAGTGCAATGACAAAACCAAGGGCATATCCAGCACTTACAGAGATAAGAGAAGAAGAAATATCCTTCCAAAGAACGCCTCTCTGAATCATGACACCAATCTGCTTAAAGACGACGAAGATATTGGGGAATGAACGTGCAGTAGCCGGCAACACTGATAAAAGTGTCCAAAGTGCTAGAGCACAAAGTAAAGAAATACCGAGCCAAATCCAATTTGTAAGTTTCTCGTTGGTTTTGCCTCCCTTTAGCTTTGCAGCCATTTATTACCTCCTAATTGTTAATCTGAGTCTAAATCACCTTTTCCAAAAAGATAGGTTGAAATTTATTACGCCCATCAAAAGGTGAAAACTAATTGAAATAGACGGGACTAAGGAATGCCACGCTTCCGTTCTTCTGGAATATTTCCATATGGTAGAAAGCATTACCCTTAATATCGTCTTCTACTTCCCCTTCTATTCTGTATAAACTTTCTCCAATAGCTTGATGAACTTTGAAGGAAGGAGAGTTTGTAATTCCAACAGGGTAACAGAACGAGTTGTTTAGTAGATCTCTTATTTTCAATCTCACTTCCCTATCATTAACTTTGATAGACAGAAGAGTATCAAGAGAACCGTCGATCTCCATTACGACCATGGATGTAGAAGGTGTGGTAGGATTAATATTCTTTGCGGTCTGTACTCTACCTTCCAAATGGTCATCACTAATAATACTTGCCCTGTTATCGATGACATTGCAGTCCTCTGGTACTTCTACTCCTTCTTGTGGAGCCAATACACTCTTACCTCTGAAACACTTTTCAAGAGAAGAAAACTTCCCGTTTTCAAGCTTTACATCAAAGTCCCAGGTAAGGAGATCTTTCTTTCCACCCCAGCCGAATTCAAGTCTTACTTTGTATTTTCCTTTTTCGTTGACTACTCTGAAACTCTCACCATTTATTACAGCTATAGGCTCCAGATTTCTGTAGATTACAGCTTTGTCCAACAAATATGACAGATCCATTTTATAGTGGACGGTATGATGGCTTATAGAAGATGAGACTTTATCACCCATAATAAAACCATCTACATCAAAGAATGCTTTGATCTTGTCTCCACTGAGTGCATACGTATGACGTTTTTTAATAGCGTCGATGATGCTGGACCTATCGTTATTATCAGCAAGGACACATAAACACCCGTCACCATAGGAACCAGGATAACCTGCGTGATGGTCCGTAGAACCTACAAAGCCAAATTGTCTCCCCTTTTCCAGTCCCCTATATACAGTGTTCCTACTGTCTCTGCCTCCCATATTGTGGTAATAAGGGAAAGGATGAGAATCGCTCATGGAGCATCCATGCTTACTTATCACCTCGACCACAGGGAAAAGAGAATCATCATATTCATCCCAGTTTATTCCCCTGTATTCAGGAGCATAGGCAATGTGATGGGGAATGATCACTGTATCTTTATACCCTTTCGTCTCTTCATAGAATTCTCTAGGAGTCTTTGCATCTGTCAGCAACGGAATTGAAGTATCCCCAGAGACAATATGATGGTCTCCAAAGTGATGAGAGTGCATCTCATAACCTATAAACGTAGTGAACTCGCCCTCTTTATTGTACTTCTCGAAGATAGCTTTGTTTCCTTCATAGTTACCTTTCAGCTTGGCAAAACCTTTCTTGTGGAATGCAACCAGGAACTCTGTATCCGGGGTTACAGGTGGGATATCTGGCCAGAAAGCGTGTCCTGTCACCGCAACAAAGTCCAAGTGGCTCCTAGCGTTCACAAGTGCATTCTCCAAGCTTCCATAGCCATATGAAATACCACAGTGATCATGAATATCTCCAAATAGATATTTCATTTATCCTCCTTTTCAAAGACTACTTCTCCTCCTACAATAGTCTTCATCACTTCATTTTCTTTCGAAAGAACTACCATATCAGCCCTCTTCCCCACTTCAAGAGCCCCTCTATCAGAGAGTCCCATCATATTTGCCTGGTTAAGAGAAAGAATTCTCCATAAAGTTTCAGGACCCAGTCCTGTAAACTTAATTAGGTTTCTCAATGCTTTATCGAGAGTAAGGGTAGAGCCAGCCCTGACACCATTTCTAAGCTTTGCGTCTCCGTCCTTTACCACAACGTCATTTACACCCAGCTTATACTCTCCGTCAGGAAGACCTGCAGCCATAATAGAGTCAGTAATGGCCACAACTTTATCCAGACCCTTTGTTTTGAGAACCAATCTTACTGTTCCAGGATGAAGATGAAAGCCGTCTGAAATAATCTCAGTATAAACTTGGTCGCTTTCAAGGGATGCCCCGGATATAGCTGGTCGATGCATATGAAATAGCTTCATTGCATTAAAAAGGTGTGTAGCAGATGTCACTCCATTCTCTATGGCTTCCAATGCTGTTTCATACTCTGCACTGGAGTGTCCCATGGAGACTACAACACCCTTTCGTCTGAGAGAAGAAATAAAAGGCATGGCACCCTCTCTCTCTGGAGCGATTGTGATATATGAAATATGACCACGGGAAGCTGTAAAATATCTATCAAACAACTCTGGATCGGGATCCACTATCAGCTCTGAAGGCATGGAACCTTTATATTCATCTGATAGGAAAGGCCCTTCCAGATGAATTCCTACTAGCTGAGCTCCCTTCAACTTCTTTTCCCTTGCCTCTCCCAATACTTTAAGGCACTTTACCATGCTCTCCTCTGTATCGGTGACAAGAGAGAGCTGAACAGATGTAACACCATGAGAAGCATAGAAGGAGGAGAGTCTCTCCACATCTTCCATACTCTCAATATGGTTTACATCCATTCCTCCACCGCCGTGGGTATGGACATCAATAAAGCCAGGAAGAATAAGAGGATAGTTTCCGTCTTCAATCTCCTTAATGCTCTTTATTTTTTCTCCCTCTGTCTCAATTTCTACACTGATAAGTCTTGAATTAAAGGGAATCTTTCCAAAAAGTGTCATTAAAAAGCCCTCTCTGAAGCGATATTATTTGTAAGAATCAATGCATCAGGATGGTTCTGCAACAAGGTTACAGGGAAGTGTCCGCTAGGCTCGTCAAAGATAGCCTGTCTGACTACAGCCCTATGCCAAGGTCTGAATACACCAAGAACAACCTTTCTTGCTTCTATTATTTCTTTGATTCCGATTGTCACTGCATATACAGGCATAGCATCTATGGCGCCATTAAGGTCACCGATGGCATTGGCACATCTTGTTTCTCTCGAGATAGCAAGGACTCTCGTATCACGGGTAGCAAACTCTTCTGCAGATACTTCTTCAGCCTCATTAAAAGCAAGATGCCCGTTTATTCCGATTCCTCCGAAGCAGATATCTACGCCGCCGAGTTCCTCGATCTTTTTTCCTACACTCTCTGGATTCTTTGGATCTGGAAAGAATCTCTGAGACTCAGGTACGTTAAGTTCCTCTGGAATCTGGGAGTAGACTTCTCTCTCCATAAAACCACGGAAAGAGAGAGGAGAAGATGAGTCGATGTATTCTTTATCATCTGTCAAATACTCGTCCATGTTGAAGAACCAACAATTAGCGAGAGAAAGATTCCTCTCTTTTACAAGCCTTACAAATATCGGGTACTGTCCCACTGGTCCTACTGGGCATATAAATACAGTTTTCTTTCCTTTTTTGTTATTCTCTTCAATTGTATCCACCATGATGTGGGCAATCTCAGAAAAGACTTCACCGCTATCTCCCAGACATTTGACAGGGATTCTTCCCTCTCCCAGTCTTTCTTTAGGATATGAATAATATTTTTTGTCCATTTGATCCTCCGTTATTATGAGTCTAACACCACTATGGGAGAATCAAAGGATGATTTTTCTTAATACCGGTTGCAGTAAAGAGCGTTGTCTATAGCTTCCAAGACAGCTCCTCCCAGGGCTCTGGCTTTATCGCTCACTGTAGTATGGTCGGTCTCCTCCCCCCTTGGATCTACATCTGCGATCTTAAAGTGCTCTGGAACATATAGACCGTCATGCAACAGTCCTCTGAGGCGGCCTGAGATAGTAGTAAACTGAGGTTCGTCATCAACGTAAGCTACAATATCCCCCTCTTCTACAATATCCCCTATCTCTCTGTTTCCCTTAAAGACTCCTGCTCTTGATGAGTGGATTACTCTTTCTTTTCCCTTTCCTCCTATTAATCCTGGAGTTCCAGTATTCTCCATTGCCCTTCCTTCATATATCAGGCGTCCCAGTTTATGACCACGCATAGTCTCGATAACCACATCAGCATCAACGCCTGCTGTAAAACCAGGGCCGAGAGCCACTACAAAAGGTGCCATGCCTACTCTTGTCCCCAGGTTCTTCTTAGCAATAATGGCGTCGACAACCACTCCTGGTTTAAGTTTCTCTACGGTTTCTCCCTTTGGGTCTATTAATAGTGGTACTGAACCTAATTTAAGAATATCCAAAGCTTCATCGATATCTTTAGCCAGCCTGCACTCCACTCCCTCAATTGTTTTTGTCCCTTCATAAACTACGTCAGCAAATGAAACAGTTCGTCTTATTACAGTGGGATTTGGGATTTCCAACGCTATGCAGTTATATCCGGCGTTGTGTAGGCGGATAATAGTACCAGTGGCCAAATCACCTGCACCTCTAACTACAACTAGTCTCCTTCTCCACTCAGAGTGAGGAAGAAGAGATCTGTTGTTAAAGCGTGCAAGAACTTCGCTTGCTGTGGAGATTGCTATCTCTTCCGGTGTCTCTTCTCCCAGATCGATGCCCATAGGGCTATAGACTCTCACATCGTTACTCCAAACTCTCTTTCTTGATGACAATAACCCTATATAAAAAGTCCTGGTGTCCAGAGCAAAGGGAAGAATATCGGTGTTTATCTCAGGAACTGTAGAAATAAGAGCAGTGTTATCGTCGATCAAAGCTTTTTTCAAGCCTTCTTTATATTCACTTACAATACGACGGGCAAAGGGATAAGACTCTTCTGTGTTGAGATCTTTTCTTGGATCCACAACCGTCACATGCCACTTTATAGAATAAAAGACATCATAAAGGGCTTTTCCCACATGTCCGGCACCAAGAATTACCACAGATCTATCTTTAATAGGAATATCTATCATGACACTTATCTCTCCTTTGTCTCTCACTTTTATTCTCTCTATTCTATTCTTACCATTCTTAATTGCTTCTTTAGCCAAAGATTTGGCTTCTGCTTCCTGAGCCCCGCCGCCTATTGTTCCGACACATTCGCCATCTTTAGACACCGCCATTCTCCCTTCCTTTCTGCTTACAGTTCCGGAAGAAGATATTATGGTAAGAAAAGCAAACGGGATATTGTTCGCCTCCCAACGGCTACACTCTTTAAAGAGACTCATAGATTTTATCCTCATTGAGGGAAACGATAAAGCCTCTACCTTGGATAGGAAGTCTGATGCTCTTTATTTCCTCTCTCACTCTATCTTCCACCACATCTCCCCCATTAAATAAAAACACATTCTTTGTGTCCCTCTTCATACCTTTTCTCATACCTTGTGGAGTGGAAGAGAGATAATCGAAATAGGACTTATCCACATAAATACCTGTCCTGTCATCACCGAAGACAGTGTCTTCAACTCTTTTTCCATAGGCCCAAAGGCCTGCAATAGATACAACAGAAGTGGTAGGGGGCCATATTACAGGATCCCTCTCCGTATGTATTTTCAATGGAAGTCGCCTTGAACCGTCTGATTCAACGATTATCACGTCATATCTCTCATACAATAAAGAGACTATAGATTCCGGAGGCGCTACAGTCTTACCCAGCCTATCATTGTATTCTCCATAGAAGACGCTCTCACCTTTTCCCGGCCAATATGAAAGAATGTCTGGAGAGAGAAAGACATGATCCGCTTTATAATCAAAGGAATAGGGAGAAGCCAGCTTTGTACTTGTAGTCATAAGCACGGAATATCCTCTGTTCTTTAAAAACGAGGAGAAAGAAACAAGAAATGTAGTCTTTCCTCCTCCGCCTGTTACACTGATAAATCCTCTGCCATTGTCAATAAGAATCTTTTCCAGTGTCTCCCATAGTTTTTCAGCCATACCCGATATTATCATCCAAAGCTCTTAACACTCAACCTTTTCATCCATAGAGACAAAGAGCGTAGAGAGTCTTTCCTCTTCCATTTCCTTCTTTCTTCTCTTCTCTGAAATCATTTGATGAATGTGGTAAATAACGATTACCAAAACTGAAGAAACAGAGAGGACTACATACAGTTTTCCAAAGAGATCCGGATGACGGGTATAGAAAGTCAGGGTCTTATCCTTATATATCGGAACCTCATATACTCCCCAAGCCTGGGTAAATGTATCGAGTACACCATGAGTGGAGCCATCAGGAAGGACGAGACAAGTGATTCCGCTGTTTGTACTACGAAGTAGAGGCACCCTATTCTCAACCGCCCTGAACACAGCCAGTTGATAGTGCTGCAACTCTGCCTGTACCGACATGGACCAGAAATCGTTGGAAAGATTCAGAAGCATTTCCGCCCCTTTAGATACAAACTCTGCATTTAAATATCCGAAAGTATCTTCAAAACAGATTGGGGTGGAGAACTTGACTCCATCATACTCAAAGATTGTAGCATCCTCCCCAACTTCCCACCATTTATAATCGTTGGCCAGGAGAAGATTATAAAGCCATGGCAACTCTTTCTCATAGGGAAAATACTCTGTGAAAGGAACTAAGTGTTGTTTTCTATATGTTCCTTTTATTCCCCCCTCAGAGAATAGTATTACAGTGTTATATGTCTTCCAGTTCCAATCTCCGCTCTCCAGTATGGGGGATAGTTCTTTATCTTTAATGACTCCTTCCGGATTTCCTGTAACAAGGGGGACACCAAGATTGGAGCCGAAGGAAACAAAATCGTTGCAGAGCCTGGATGTGGCGACATTATTAGGGTAAGCGCTGTGCCATGCGACAGAAGGGACGAAAGCCGTTTCAGACCAGACAACCATATCTGGATTCTCCTCCATAGCTTCCATTGTAAGCCTTTTAAGATTCTCGAAATTCTCTTTATATGTACTGTACCCGCCCTTCCAAGTATCTGCGGAGTGTTGGATGGCTGCGATTCTCATTACCCTGTCACTCTCTTTATTCTCCCATTTTTTCTTGACAAAGACACCTCCTATCCAAGTGGAGGAGAGAATAAGGAGAGAAATGAGAAGATCCCATCTGCTAGTCTTCCACTCTTTCTCAAAAAGGCACTCCGAGATTATTACCTGAGGAAGAACAACTATTAAATCCAGCCCCCAGATTCCAGTTACGCTCACTATCTGGATAAGAGAAGTAAACCCGTAAAGAGCCGAGGCGATGTTTCCGTAGGGATAAGCCAAAAAACCTTGCTGCGTCAGATATAGATATGCTGAATAGAACAATGTGGCCAAGAGGCTGTAATGACGCTTCACCAGCGTCTTAGACAGCTTTAAGCACATAAAAAGAAGCATATATTGTACGCACTCAAGTATAGGTGCAATGAGAATGGCAAGAGGATGAAACGTCTTAAGCCAATAGTTATAAAAAAGGTAGAAAAGAAAGCCATAGAAAGCACCATATAACCATACGGTGCTCCACTTACTCCTCCAGATTACATAGAAAACAGGAATAAGATAGAAAAAGGCAAGAACAGGGATTCCGTTCTCAATATACTTCGAGGGGAAAGAGAGAGATGCAATAAAGGCCGAGAATCCCAAAATCAAGAGATCAAGAATGAAATTGAATGCTTTCTTCAAAAAAGACAAAACTCTTACCTCCAGAATGATTCTATTACTTTTGATGCTCTTTTATATGTGGATATGGTGTTTTCTATTCCATGAAAAGTTGGAGATTATCTTTTATAGCTGCTGCAGAGGAGCCCAATGCACCATTGAACACATCGCTCTTTACATAAGATAGATTGTAATCGAGGATAGAGTTCCAGGAGAGGTTTCTCTTCAGGGCACTTTCAAATATTCTCTTGTTCTCTTCCCTTTCAAACAACCTGCATTCAACAACAACACAGTCAGGTTTGACAAAGTTATTTACGTTTGCTATGGCAAGAGACAAATACTCCAATGCGTTTGTTACAATTTCCAAACACTCTTTGTCGCCTTGGTCCATACAATAGAGAATGTCGCTTATCTCCAAATCGTGAGATGAAGAAAGAGAGGAAAGAAGAGGACTTCTGTTCTCCTCCACCGCCTTTCTCGCCTCCCTTAGTATCGCGTTTTCGCTGGCATATGACTCCAGACATCCGTGGTTTCCACACTCACACTCTGGTCCCGAAGGGTTCACCACCATGTGCCCTACTTCACCTTCACCGACAATAGAACCAAAATGATTTCTAAGAGAGAACACTAAAGGGCACTTGATACCTGTACCTACATACATATAGGCTGCGTGATCCGCTCCTTTGAATACAGAGCTGTTAAACAGACTTGATCCATATACTCTTGCACAAGTATTGTTGACTATGGTAATCAGCCCATTATAACCCGTGGCCTTTCTTACATCTTCTCTTGTATCTCTATTCTTCCACTTGAAACGCGGGTGCACCTCCAAAACGCCCTTCTTTGAGTCTACAATGCCGGGAAGACAGAATCCCAACCCAGTTATGTCACTCCAATTCATGCCGCTCTCTTCTAATAAAGAGAAGGCAAGATTGCAAGCCGCAGACAATGAGCCTTCATAGTCGTCATTAAAACTCTTTAAGCTTTTCTTTGAAATGATGTTTCCCTTTAAATCTACTATTACTGCATATGAAGCATGACGTCTCATCTCCACGCCCATGAAGAGTCTAGACTTCGGATTGATGTCTACAAGCATAGTCTTTCGTCCTCTGCCAATTGGGGAAGAAGATTCATCACTCTTTTCTACAAGTAATCCATCCTCCAACATCAAAGAAATATTTGTTGTGATAGTAGGAAAAGTAAGATCGAGACGTTTAGAAATATCTAAACGGGAAATAGGTCCGAACTTATAAATCGCTTCACGAATTAAAGCCTGGTTGGTTACTTTAATTCTCGGGAGATTGTTTCCTTTTATTTCTGACATTTCTTTGCCTCTTGTCTAATTATAGGAGAGTGGAAATAAGAAAAAAAGGGTTTTTTTAAATTATTTAATAATTTCAT
>CAMEXG010000002.1 GCA_945947045.1 uncultured Spirochaetales bacterium
CAAGATTCTTCTCCCGTATCTATAAGAAGGGAGAAAAGCATGTGTTTCCAGAGACCTTGGAGTCGCCATATAAAGATACGCTATTTGGATGATATAGAGAGAAGTAAAAATGGTCCGAAGGTTGCTTTCCTCCGGACCCATTCTCTTATTAAGTTTCGTTTTGCCATATAACTGTGGCATTCTCTGCATTCCAAGGAGCCCCATCAAGGGTGCCTTCTGGCTTATTGATTTTGATTTCTAAAAGTTTGTCACATTGGAAAAATGCCCTCTCTCCAATAGAAGTAACAGAACTTGGAATAACTATACTTGTTAACTTTTCGCAGTAGTGGAATGCATAACCACCAATCGATTCCACTGAATTAGGAATTTCGATTTCTGGTAGTTCCAGGCAGAATCCAAAAGCTTTATAATCGATTGCAGTGACAGAATACGGAATACTAATCTTTGTGAGATTATGGCTACCATAGAAAGAAAATTGACCTATGGTTTCAACTCCATTTGGTATTATGTATTCATTTCCTTCTTTTGATATTGGATATTGTATGAGTTTTGTCCCCTCTATATTGAAAAGGACTCCATCTTTTGATTTATAGAATCTGTTATCGGTTTCCACATTAATAGAGTTTAGACTTGAACAGACATTAAAAGCGCCTTCTCCAATTGATTTGACAGATTGAGGGATTGTAATGCTTGTAAGGGATCCACAACTATAAAAGGCTCCTTCTCCTATAGTAGTAACAGAATCTGGTATGGTAATACTGGTAAGATTTTTGTTGTTTGAGAAAGCATAACCACCGATTTCTGTTACAGAGTTAGGGATGGTATATTCAACTATAGCTTGAGGGGTGTCACCAACCATTTTAAAATTATTCACAGGGAAATAGATAAGTTTTGATTCATCCATAGTATAGAGAGCGCCATCGATTATCTTGAAACAGGTATTCTCTTTAGATACTTCTATTGAGCCTAGATGATAACAGTAGACAAAAGCAGCATCTGAAATAGAAGTAACTGTCTTTGGAATGGTTATTTCTCTTATATATGGAGAAAATGCTGCATCAGCAATCGTTGTAACAGTCTTTCCTGCAAACATTTCAGGAATGTTGCATGCTGCCATGACACTTGTATTAATTAATCCCACTACTGTTAAAGTCCCATCTTTGTTCTCCTGATATACCAATTTGTTTTCTGTGTCTTTATAGATTCTTATCCAAACAGAATAGAGAGTTGTATCAGATGTTATAGGAGTAGAAGAATCGAAGAGCTCTTTTCCGTCTTTATTTAAGCTCCAACCATGGAAGAGGTATTCTTCTGTCGATTCAAGAGTTGGAGGTGTAATTGTCGTTCCTTTTCCCACTTCTTTATTGGATATCTCACTGCCGTCTAAACCTATAAAAGTTACTTTAACTTTTTCGATTGTAGGAGTAGGGGTACATGCAGAAAGAAGCATGACAATGACAAAGAGAATAAGGATAAACTTTCCTTGTTTCATGTATGTATTCTCACTTTTATTGTTGTTCTAAATGAATACCACGCAATTTCAAAACTTTTTGAATGATATTTATAGAACAATAAAACGTGATAATATAAAGGCGCAAAATATTTTCTTGTTGACGATAACCATTCATTATGTATTGTTTAGATAAAACTAGGTCTTTTGTATTAAAAACCCCGAAGCTTCTATGCCTCGGGGAAATCATTAAGAGTTTTCTTTTTCAAAAATATTGAGCTTTACGGCTATCATCGGGTAGACAAATGTGCTCCAGAAAGCAAGGAAGAAATATGAAACGCATTTGAATATCATAGGAAATACAGGAATCGCTTTGATCCCTAGCCATAGCCCGATGCCGATTACAGCTCCAATGATGAATCCAATAATCTTCTTTTTCATAGTTGAAGGAACTTTGAAATTAACTTTGTTTTTTTCAAGGAAAGCACCTAGGAATAAACCGGAACACATAATGGCTGTCTCCATAAGGTCTTTCCAAAGAAGAGCTTCAATAGCTCCTCCTTCTAGGAGAATGGCTGTCACAATGCCTACAGCTCCAGTGGTGGTGGCTATTATGACTGCGACTTTTCCAAAGTGCTTTTCGTCATCATATAGAGTATACATTTTCTTTGAGAGAATAAGAGAGAATGATAATCCTAGAGCTGTACCTACAATTACATCCATGGGCCAGTGGCATGTAAGATATACACGTGAAACAGGTACGAGGATTATAAGGATAATAGAGATAATCTTAAGCCATTGCTTTTGTGAGAACTTGTATGCCGTACCCCACAGAGCTCCTGATGTAGTGGAATGACCAGAAGGAAATGAGTAACCTGTAGCAGTGGATGGAAGAATACACTCCAACTCATCTGGGTATTGGACCCATGGTCGAGGAACACGGAATATGACTTTCAGAATATTCATCGAGAAGTTTGCTGGAAGTAATGTGCCTCCAAAAGCAAAGCCTAATCGTTTATCTACACACCAATAAACTAATAATAGGACCAATATAGCCACCGGAGCATCTCCACAATATGTTACTGCTTTTGCAATAAAATCTCCTGCTGGTACTCTTATGGATTGGATGAAGAGCATAATAGGCTTCTGTAGTTCTAATATAGCATCAATCATTTCGGGCCTCCCTTATTGGTATGAAGTCAATAAATCCCTTGTTGTTAAGTATACATCAAAATGACAAAAGTTATCGGTAAATATGATTTTTGTGTTGAAAAACGTTCATAATGTGCGGTAAATAACAAAAAAGCACTTTTTTATTTCTCCTATTTTTCTTTTTTAAAAGGAATTAGATAAATAAAAGAAAAAATATTTGCTCTTTTTGTATTTTTGATTTGGAAATTAATTGAATAAAAATACTGTTTTCTGTATATTACCACCATAAAACAAAAACTTATTTGGAACAGGAGCCAAAACAATATGAAAAAATTTCTTGCTATCGCTTTGATTGCAGTCGTTGCTATGACAGCAGTCTTCGCAAACGGAAGCAGCGAATCAGCTTCTTCTGAGATCAAGATCGGATTTATCGGACCACTCACAGGTGACTATGCTAACTATGGTACTCTCTGCCGCCAGGCTGTTCAGATGGCTATTGATGAATGTAATGCCAAGGGTGGTGTAAACGGTTCTACAGTCAAGCTTATTGCTGAAGACAGTGAGGGAGATCCGAACAAGGCTTATGCTGCTATGGAAAAGCTCGCAAATACAGATAAGGTCTGTGCAGTTGTAGGTCCAGTATTGACAGGTGAAGCTTTCTCTGTCGGTCCAATCGCTTGTGAACTTGGTGTTCTTGCAGTAACTCCATCTGCATCCCACAAGGATGTAACAAACCAGGGCGACTATATCTTCCGCACAACTCCATCTGATGGTCTTCAGGGCGAAGTTGCAGGTAAGTATTGGTATCAGATCCTTGGCTACAGAAAGCTTGCTGTCCTCTATGCTAAGAACGACTACAGCCAGGGTCTCTATGAAGGTATGAAGGAAGCTTTCGAAGCTGATGGCGGTCAGGTTGTTGCTGTTGAGACATTCATGGTCGGCGACAAGGACTTCAAGACTCAGCTCACAAAGCTCAAGAACACAGATGCTGAAGCAATCTATATCCCAGACTATACAGCTGAAATGGCTCAGATCCTCGAGCAGGCTTCACAGCTTGGCGTTGACAAGCCATTCCTCTCCGGTGACGGATTCCTCAGCGAAGAAATTTATCAGCTCGCTGGCGAATACACAGACGGTGTTGTATACACAGCTTCTGCTCAGCTGGAAGAGACATCTCTTGTTAAGGAATTTAGAGATGCTTACACAGCTAAGTGGGGTATCGGTCCTGACTCATTCGCTACAAACAGCTACGATGCTACAAACATCCTCCTCTCTGTCATCGCTAAGGTTGGTACAGATAGAAAGGCTATCAGAGATGGTTTTGCAGCTGTCAAGGATTATGAAGGCGTAAACGGAACTATTAACTTCGCTGAAAATGGTGACCTTGTTGCATATCAGGGAATCTATGAAGTCGAGGGCAATACTCCTAAGTATGTCGGTGCATTCAAGATTGAAAATGGAAAGGTTGTTAAGGTCAACTAATAAGGGATAATCCCTTTGTTTTGAGGGAAGAGCGCCTCTGATATGGTGCTTTTCCCTTAAATTTATGAAATAATCGTAATCAATATTTTCATAGGAGGTCTCGATGGGATCTGTAAGTTTATTATTCCAGCATCTCATGAACGGCCTGACATTGGGTGGCATATATGCCCTCATAGCTCTCGGCTATACTATGGTCTATGGTATCCTGAAGTTCATCAACTTCGCCCATGGTGATATTTTGATGGTGGGTGCCTATATCGGACTCTTCGCTTTTGATGCACTCAGGGGATCGTCACCCCTTGGCCCATGGTGGCTTGTATCGTTCTTTATCGCTATGGTTATTTCCATGCTTGGTTGTGCAGTTTTGGGTATGGTTATCGAAAAGGTTGCATATAAGCCATTGAGAAAAGGATCAAGACTTGCTCCGCTGTTATCAGCTATCGGTGTATCTTTTATCCTCTCGAATGGTGCAGCTTGGATGTTCGGAACTCACTCAAGAAAGTTCAACTATCCATTTGACAACTCACCGATACATCTCGGTGGAGTAGTCGTCACACCTCACCAGATTCTTATTCTTGTAGTCGCCATTGTAATGATGGTCGCTTTAAAGCTCTTTGTAGACAAGACCAAGATGGGTAAAGCCATGAGAGCAACTTCCCTTGACGGCGATACAGCCAAACTCATGGGAATTAACTCTGATATGATTATATCTCTTACATTCGGTATCGGAAGCGCCCTTGCTGCATGTGGAGGTATGTTGATCGCTCTCGACTATAAGGTTTATGCAACTATGGGTACCATGGTTGGTCTCAAAGCCTTTGTCGCAGCAGTCGTAGGTGGAATCGGAAACATCACAGGAGCTATGCTTGGAGGCTTCTTATTGGGTCTATTGGAAACATTCGGTGTAGCAGTTCTTGGAATTCCTCAGGGATTCAAAGATGCAATCGCTTTTGCAGTCTTGATCCTCATCCTTCTCTTGAAGCCGGAAGGTCTATTGGGAAAAGTCGAAAAGGAGAAAGTATAATGCTGAATTTCTTTATCCTTATTCTTATATATACATGTATCTATGCTTTTATGAGTCTTGGCCAGAACTTGATCACAGGATACTCAGGTATGCTCTCACTCTGTGCAGCAGGCTTCTTTGCCATCGGTAGTTACACTACGGCAATCCTGACCACATCTTTTGGTTGGTCATTCTGGGCGACTCTCCCTATAGCTGCTCTTCTTTCTGCTTTGATGGGAGTATTGATCGGATTGCCGACATTGAGACTTAAGGGTGACTATCTAGCCATTGCAACTCTCGGTTTTGCTGAAATAGTAAGAAACATCATTAATAACTGGGATGCTCTTACAAACGGTCCTATGGGAATCCAAAGAATTCCAATGATCACTATCTTTGGTATCAAGATCTCTCCATATCAGAAGTACGGCTTCCTGTTGATGGAAATCATAATGCTGTTAATCTGCTGGTTCCTCTTTGAGCGCTTGGCTTCTTCTCGCATGGGAAGAGCATTGGAGGCGATAAGAGAAGACGAGATAGCAGCAAATAGCATGGGAATCAACGTAACAAAGTATAAGGTAGTATCCTTTGCCCTTGGTGCTGCAGTAACAGGAATCGCTGGATGTCTTCAGGCTGAGTTCACTCTCTCAGTCTCTCCTGGCTCCTATGTATTCATGGTATCTATCATGGTTCTTTGTACTGTCGTATTGGGTGGTATGGGAAACTTTGTTGCTGTTATTCTAGGTGCATTTATCATTCAGTTTATATCATATCTTCCCCAGCTTATCGGGCTTTCGAATATTATTCCTGCCCAGGCTAAACAGATTATCTTTGGTCTCATCCTTGTCATTATGATGATCTATAGACCTCAGGGTATCCTTGGTAGAAAAGAGAGAAATAATAAGAAAGCCGAGAAGAATTGGCTTCTAAACAAGAAGGAGGCTATAAATGAGCATGCTTGAGACTCAGGCTCTTACAAGAGAGTTTGGCGGCGTCATCGCTGTTAATAAAGTAGACTTCTTCGTTGAAAAGAATATGATCACGGGACTCATCGGTCCTAACGGAGCAGGAAAGACTACTCTATTCAATAACATTACTGGCCTCGATACACCTACAAGTGGCAAGGTTTTCTTTGAAGGTAAAGAGATTACCGGGACTCCTGCAGATAGAGTCTGTAGACTTGGAATAGCAAGAACATTCCAGAACATCAGGCTATTTAAGGAGCTTAGTGTAATAGACAACGTAATGGTCGGTCGTCATTTTCATGCTGGAAACAGTCATAACAGGACGATACAGGCCATCCTCAGTTATCTGAATGTGGAGAAAGAAGAGAAGAAGACCTACTTGGATGCCATGAAGTGGCTTGAATTCTTCGGTTTGGAGAATTTGAGAAATGAAAAGGCAAAGAATCTTCCATATGGTTATCAGAGGGAGTTGGAGATAGCTAGAGCTTTGGCTACGGAACCTCGCCTCCTCTTTTTGGATGAGCCTGCTGCAGGTATGAACCCTCAGGAGACTGAAGACTTGATGAAGACCATCAGAAGAATTAGGGATATCGGCGTAACGGTAGTCTTGATCGAGCACGATATGAAACTTGTCATGAATATCTGTGACAATATTACAGTACTCAACTATGGTCAGAAGATAGCTCAGGGAACAGCTATGGAGATTCAGTCTAACCCTGCCGTTATCGAAGCATACCTTGGAAAAGATGAAGATGAGGAGGACGATGAAGAATGACAGACAAAGAACTTCTCAAAATCGATAACATCAGCGTCAGCTATGGAAACATAAAAGCCCTCAGAGGCGTATCCATGAATGTAAGAGAGGGGGAGATAGTAGCCCTCATCGGTGCCAATGGTGCTGGAAAGTCCACACTCTTGAAGGCAATTGTTGGTCAGGAGCCTCTTGTAGAGGGTTCTATTTCCTATGACGGCGAGATGTTATATGAAGTCAAAGATAAGCATTATCATGGTGTTCCTACATATAATGTGGTAAAGAAAGGTATAGCTCTTGTTCCTGAAGGAAGACGTGTATTTGCCGATCTTACAGTAGAAGAGAATCTGGATATGGGTGCCTTCATGCTGAAAGACGATGCCCTGATTAAGAGAAAGAAGGAAGAGATGTTCGATTTCTTCCCGATCTTGGGACAGAGAAAGAAGCAGAAGTCCAGAAGCCTCTCAGGAGGTGAGCAGCAGATGCTTGCCGTCGCCAGAGCAATGATGAGCAGCCCTCGTCTGCTATTATTGGATGAACCAGGACTTGGATTGGCTCCACTTATCGTCCAGGAAATCTTCAGTAAGATTAAACTCATTAACAATGAGGACAAGGTTACGGTTTTCGTCGTTGAGCAGAATGCACGTCTGGCACTCAAGAGTAGTAATGACGGATATGTTATGGAGAACGGTGTAATTGTACTCCATGATGAAGCTAAGTCGCTCTTGAAGAATCAGAAGGTAAGGGCTGCATATTTAGGTGAATGATTTTTGTGGTAGAGGTCTTTTCTCTGTTATAAAATTAAGTTGAGGGAATAATACTATGATTATAGAAAGAAGAATGACTAAGAACCCGGTGACATGTTCTCCAGACATGTCTATTCAGGATGCTTCCGATCTTATGGCAAGGGAGCATGTGCATCGTCTTCCTGTTCTCGATAAGGGTGGAAGATTGGTCGGAGTCATCTCCGAAAAGGATATTTTGAAGGCTGCACCTTCTCCTGCATCCACTCTCAGTGCTTATGAAACAAACTATCTGTTGAGTAAGCTTACTGTAAAGAAGATTATGAGCCGCAATCCTGTTACTGTTACAAAAGATACTACAGTAGAGGATGCAGCCACAATGATGGTTGATCAGGATCTTTCATGTCTCCCAGTACTCGAAGATGGAAAACTGGTGGGTATAGTAAGTAAGAGCGACTTGTTCAAAATGCTCCTTGAGACATTCGGTGCCAGAATCCCTGGAACAAATATCTCATTCTTGGTAGAAGATCAGAAGGGATGTATGGCGAAGATTATAGGCGACATTTCATCCAGAGGTCTGGATCTTGTTACATGTGCCGTACTAAATGGTACAGATTCCACAAATAGACTTATTACTGTAAAGGTAAGCGGTGTCACAGAAAGTGAACTGGTGGATATCATAAAGCCATATGCAATTCAGGTAATGGATGTGAGATCTTACTCGTAATATTTAGGGCCGGGAAACCGGCCTATTAAAATGGTACGTTTTCTGCTTCTTTCATCGCTTCGTCAACATATTCTTTTATGTCTTTATTCCCTTCGTATTCACCGTGAGTCTCTGTCCAACGCAAGAGGGCCTTGGCAAGACTAGAGATGCCGGTGTATTCAGTGGCTTCTCTTGAACACTGAGCTATCGGCAATACAGCGTCGAGAGGAAAATAATCGTCATCCAGAGCCTTTGCGGTCTCATCCATATTTCTTTTAATAATATTCAATAACTTTTCCAGTCCCCAGTCCAAAGAGTAGGAGTCTCCTGCTCTTAAGACTTCCTCTGCTGCCTTTAATACTTCTTCTTTTGCCATAGACCTAGTATAGCCGTAAGAATGGAAAGCATAAAGAACCATTGTTTGACGATAAACTCCCTTAGTCTTAGAATTAATACAGGAGGTGCCTATGCATTGGCTTATTTGGCTTTCAGCTGGAATTATCCTAGCTATATTGGAAGTCTTTACTCCAGGGTTCTTTATCGTTGGAATCGGAGTATCTCTGGCTATCACGGCTATACCTGCTGCATTTGGCTTGCCATTTTGGGTCCAATTGTTGGTATGTGGAGTAATGATTCTTATTTTCTTCCTTCTTGTGCGGCCTCTTGTTATGAAGATACCCCACTCGGATAGTAAGAAGACAGGGACTGCGGCACTAATGGGAGAAGAAGGCATAGTCGTCGAAACTATCACTCGGATAGAAGGAGGAAGAGTGAAAGTAGGAGGCGAAGTATGGAAGGCAAAGAGTGACGAGACTATTGAAAAGGATTCATTGGTCATCGTTACCGGAGTAGAGGGTGTCACCCTCAATGTAAGGAGGAAATAATGGCAGGAATTATTGTACTCATTCTATTAATAGTTCTTTTGATAGTTATTCTTATCAAAGGATTTGTGATCATAAGCCAAGGTGAGACTATGGTCATCGAGAGACTTGGAAAATATTCAAGAACCCTCAACAGCGGTGTTAATATTCTTTTACCTTTTATTGAAAAACCAAGGGAAATCTTATGGAGAACCAGTGCCATGATTCAGGGAGAGAATAAGATTACTCCTACAAAGAAGGTTTCGAAGATTGATCTCAGGGAACAAGTTTATGATTATCCTAAACAGAATGTTATTACAAAAGACAACGTAAACATAGAAATTGATGCTCTGTTGTATTTCCAGATCACAGATCCTATGCGTGCAGTATATGAAGTGGCAGACCTTCCCAATGCAATTGAGAAGTTGACTCAGACGACTCTCAGAAACGTCATCGGAGAACTGGAACTTGACGAGTCCCTCTCCAGCAGAGATACCATCAACAGTAAGCTTACAAAGATTCTGGACGAGGCTACAGATAAGTGGGGGGTCAAAGTAAATAGAGTAGAGCTTAAGGACATCACTCCGCCAAAAGAAATAAGAGAGACAATGGAGAAGCAGATGAGGGCTGAGAGAGATAGACGTGCCGCCATTCTTATGGCAGAAGGTGATAAGCAGTCAAAGATTCTCGAAGCTGAAGGCTTCAGGGAGAGTGAAGTCAACAAAGCCCAAGGAAAGAAAGATGCAGCGGTATTGATGGCTGAAGGTGAAGCGGAGGCAAAGATTAAGAGAGCCGAAGCTGAAGCGGAGAGCATAAGAATCGTTACTGAAGCTTTTGGTAACCCGGAGGATGCCAGAAACTATCTGGTTGCCATGAAGTACATAGATACACTTGGTTCAATGGTTACTGGACAGGACAATAAAGTAGTCTATATGCCATATGAAGCTACAGGAGTATTGTCTTCACTGGGGACAATGAAAGAGCTTTTCCAGAAGAATAATGGATGAAATAGGGCGGTCTGACCGCCCCTTTTCTATTCTTTATCGCTCTTGGGGAGTATGATATTCAGAAGAATCGCAACAAGTGTAGCAACGACTACCGGAGACTTGGCAAAAACCATGGTGACCCATTCTGGAAATTGAGCGAGAGCTTCGGTTACTTGGCTTATGCCGACTCCCAGTGCTGCCGCCAGTCCCACTATCGACGTATTTCTGTGGTTCATCTCTCCTGTTGAGACAAGTTTCATTCCTGTCATTGCGATGGAAGAGAATACAGAGACAGTCGCTCCACCAAGAACACACTGAGGTATTGTTGTAAGAAGAGCGGAGAATTTAGGGACAAGTCCGGCAATTAGAAGCATAAAAGCAGTAAGAGCAAATACCCGCCTATTTACAACTTTTGTAGTCGATACAATTCCTACATTCTGGGAATAGGTGGCGCTTGGCAGCCCTCCGAACAAGGCGGATGCCATATTAGATACTCCGTAGGCAATGATCCCTCGCTTTAATTCCTTTCCAGTAGGCTCTCTTTCCAGTCCTCCCATAGTAGTGGCGGAAAGGTCTCCGATAGCCTGTATTGCATTAATTGCAAACAAAATCGAGAAAGATGCTACAGCAGAGAACTCGAATTTAACACTAAAAGGCATAAAACGAGGGAGGGAGAACCATGTTGATTCTCCGATATGAGATAGATTCACCATTCCAAAAGGTATGGAGATTATATATCCCGCGATTATACCTATGAGAATGGATGCAAGTTTGATTAATCCTTTGCCGAAGTGATTGCATGCAACCACCACAGAGAGAGTGATGACGGCGATAAGCCAGTTTTGCCAGCTTCCGAAATCTGTGCTTCCTGCTCCACCTGCCATATACCTTATGGCTGTAGGGTAGAGTGACAATCCTATAGTAAACACGACAGTTCCTGTAATCAGAGGAGGAAAAAACTTCTGTATTTTAGTGGCAAATACACCTACAAGCGCCGCAACGGCACCTCCTATTATCTGGGCTCCGAATACTTCTGCAATTCCATATCCCATGACTATTGCCTGCATAGATGCCAGATATGCAAAAGATACTCCCATTATTACTGGAAGCTTCGCTCCCCAAAAGAGCTCGATAAAAGTCATTATTGCTGCTGTAACCAATGATGATTGGATTAATAATACGCTCTGACTCTGTGTCATGCCAGCCAAAGATGAGAGAATGATGGCAGGAGTAACAGATCCTACAATCATTGCAAATAGATGCTGGACTGCCATTGGAAGCGAATACCGAAGAGGTGGGAGACTACCATTTAATTCGAATAGTAAAGATTTGTCTTTATTTGCGGCCATGATTTCCATAATATCTTGTTTGTGTAATAAATCAATGAAAAAATTTGTTTTTAAGAAAAAATTGAATAATTTTTTGATAATAACATAAAAGATTTTTTAATATTTTAATGAAAATCACAAAACATTAATACCCATTGTTTTGCTTTACATTACTTTTGACATCAATAATTTATATAAAACGCAACAAAACGCAACATTTTATTATTGGATATTAATAAATACAGCTATCTGAATCTTTATACATTTTTTATGCAATAATCTCATTGACTAAAAACCGTATAGAGAGTTAAGCTAGTCACAGTTGTCTTAGGGCAACTTCTTTTCTTTTTTCTGCTGAATATGATTCGGCGAAGGGGTTATTATGAAAAAAGCAATTGTCGTATTAATGGTTCTCGCCCTTGTTTCAGGTTTCGTTTTTGCACAGGGTTCTCAGGAAGCTCAGGGAGCAAAATGGACAGTAGGTGTTTGTCAGTTAGTCCAGCATCCTGCACTTGATGCTGCTACACAGGGTTTTAAAGATGCTCTCGTAAAGGGACTTGGTGATGATGTAAAGATCGACGAACAGAATGCCAGCGGTGAGCCTGCAAACTGTTCCACAATCGTAAATGGTTTTGTTGCAAAGAATGTTGATTTGATCCTCGCTAACGCTACAGCTCCTCTTCAGGCTGCTGCAAGTGCTACAAGCACAATTCCAGTACTCGGAACTTCCATTACAGATTATGCTTCTGCTCTTGAAATCTCCGGTTGGACAGGAACTGTAGGAACAAACGTTTCAGGTACATCCGATCTTGCTCCTCTTTCAGAACAGGCTGCCATGATTAAAGAACTCTTCCCGGAAGCCAAGAAGGTCGGTATCCTCTTCTGCTCAAGCGAAGCTAACTCCGTTTACCAGGTTGAAGAAATCGAGAAGTATCTTGCTGCTCTTTCAGTAAGCACAGAGAGATTCTCATTCACAGATACAAACGATGTCGCATCTGTTGCACAGAAGGCTGCTGACAGCTGTGACGTCATCTATATTCCTACAGATAATACAGCTGCTTCCAACACAGAAGCTATTGCTAACGTAGTAATCCCTGCAAAGACTCCGGTTGTTGCAGGTGAAGAAGGTATCTGTGCAGGCTGTGGTGTTGCAACACTCTCAATCAGTTACTATGATATCGGATATGCAACAGGTGAGATGGCAGTAGAAATTCTAAAGAATGGCGCTGACGTTTCCAAGATGCCTGTCCAGTATGCTCCTCAGGTTACCAAGAAGTACAACGCATCTATTTGCGAACAGCTTGGAATCAAGGCTCCAGAAGGATACGTGGCTATCTAAGCAAAATTTTATAATATCAGGGGAAAGTGATGGGTTCACTTATCAATGCACTTCCGGGTGCTGTTTCGCAAGGTCTAGTATGGGGCATTATGGCTCTAGGTGTATATGTCACCTACCGCATTCTCGATGTGGCTGACCTTACTGTTGACGGTTCTTTGGCTACAGGCGGAGCTGTATGTGTCATGATGATCCGTGCTGGAGTCAATCCTTGGGTTGCACTTTTTGCAGCCCTTGTCGCCGGAGGAGTAGCAGGGCTTGTTACGGCTCTCCTTCATACTAAATGTGGAATTCCTGCCATTTTGGCGGGAATTCTTACGCAGCTTGCTCTTTATTCCGTCAACTTGAGAATAATGGGCGGCAAATCAAACCAGCCTGTCAGCGTAGACAAGTATAATCTTATTGTAAGCCAGCGTTATGTAAGAGAGTTTTCTCTTTCCAACCCTATTATTCCTATTATTCTTGTTCTTGCAGCAATTATTGGAATTCTTTATTGGTTCTTTGGAACGGAGAAGGGTTGCTCTATCAGAGCTACAGGTGCAAACAAGAGCATGGCCAGAGCTCAGGGAATTAACCCTGATAACGATATTATTCTCGGTCTTGTACTGTCAAATGCTCTTGTTGCTCTTTCCGGTGCTCTTATTGCCCAGTATCAGGGTGCAGTGGACGTGAACATGGGAAGAGGTGCGATTGTCATCGGACTTGCTGCCGTAATTATCGGCGAAGTTGTATTTAAGAAGATCAAGCATAACTTTGCAGGAACACTCACTTTCGTTACTCTCGGTGCAGTAGTCTACTACATTGTAATCCAGATTACTCTTCTTTTGGGCTTGAATACAAACGACTTGAAGCTTATTACCGCTGTAATCGTAGGTCTCTTCCTTGCTCTTCCATACTGGAAAGGAAAGGTCAGCGATAGAAGAAGCAGAAAGGGGGCCAAGAATGCTTGAGTTGAAGAATATTTCCAAAACATTCAATAAGGGGACAGTCAACGCAAAGACAGCCTTGGATAATCTTTCCCTCACTCTAAATGATGGTGACTTTGTAACCGTAATAGGTGGTAACGGAGCAGGAAAGTCTACTATGCTCAATGCTATTGCAGGTGTTTTTCGTGTAGACGAAGGCAGTATTATTGCAGATGGCAACGATATTACATATCTTCCTGACTATAAGAGAGCCAGCATTCTCGGAAGAGTTTTTCAGGATCCTATGATGGGAACTAACCCGAATATGATGATTGAGGAAAACATGGCTCTCGCAATGCGTAGAGGTCAGAGAAGAGGTCTGAAATGGGGAATAACCCAGAAAGAGAGAGAGTTCTATCATGAGCAATTGAAGCTTTTGAAGCTTGGACTGGAAGATAGACTTACAACGAAGGTCGGACTTCTATCAGGCGGCCAGCGACAGGCTCTCACTCTATTAATGGCAACACTGAAAAAGCCTAAAGTTCTTCTTTTAGATGAGCATACTGCAGCTTTGGACCCGAAGACAGCGGAGAAAGTCTTGGATATGTCCGATAGAGTAGTTGAAGAGAACCATCTTACAACTCTTATGGTTACTCACAACATGAAAGATGCCATCGCTCATGGTAACAGACTAATAATGATGGATGCAGGACACATTGTCGTCGATATTTCAGGAGAAGACAAAAAGAAATTGACAGTGCCTGATCTTATGGCTCTTTTCTCAAAAGCCAGCGGCAGTACGGAAGCCAATGATAAAATGCTTCTAGGTTGATAGTAATCTATTTTATTCGTAGCCCTCTTTGCTCTAAATAGTGAAGAGGGTTTTTTCACTCTTTCAATCCAGATGTCTTTATTTGTACTCCCAGTTTACTTTTCCCGTCTTCCATATCTAAAAAATATACATAAGGACGCAGAGGACGTATCGAGGGCATTATTCTATTTGTGAATTATCTATGGATGAGGCTGCGGATACAGAAAACTCAAAAGTGGAGAAGAATTAAAAAAAGTAATAGAAAGAACATCTTTAAGCGTAGCTAAAAAAAGAGACTGTAATAAAAAAGGCGACATAGCTATTGTGTCATGCCGCCTTTTTCAGCGTGATAATATCTTAGTTATTACTAATTCTTCTTTATTTTTATATTTAGCTTTTCTCTGCACTTGGAAGCAGAAGCGACGATACATTCAATAGTTATCGTTTCTTTATTGTAACTTCTTCTTATTTCTTCTGCTTGATTAATAACGCTTTCGATAGCTGCTGAAGAGAGTCCATCAAAGATGGTGGAGAGAATCTGGGGAGTAAGATCTGAAGAGAAGGTCTTTCCCTTTCCATAGATTGTCAAAAGCTCCATTCGTGTCTTCTGGTCGGGATTTGAAATAGTGTACTTCAGATCAAATCTGCCTGGTCTTATTAGAGCTGGATCCAGAGATTGGAATGAGTTTGTTGCTGCTACAACCATTACCCCTTTGTCCCCGCTAAAACCATCCATTTCATTTAAAAGAGTTGTGAGTATTCTATTATTTTCTTTATCAATACCGCTTCCAGCATAGTTTCTCTTTTCGCCTATTGAGTCGAATTCATCTATAAACACGATGCAAGGTTTCTTGCTTCTTGCTTTTTTGAAGAGCATCTTTACTTTCATTGCACCCAGTCCCATGACGGCGCCTTGGAAATCTGCACCTTTTGTGGCTATGAAGTTTACACCTGATTCTTCTGCCAGTGCCCTTGCAAAGAGAGTCTTTCCGTTTCCTGGAGGTCCCTCAAGAATAATTCCTTTAACTCTTTTTCTATTTTCATCAGGGCTCTTCATCTCTTTTACGATATTTTCCATATCTCTCTTCACTTCATCCATTCCCGCGATATCGGAGAAATGAACCCCTGTGTGTCTTACTATCTTGAAAGTGGAAGAATACCAATAGAGCGCTTTATATAGGGCAAAGATAAATAGAGCAAGGAACAGGACGTTAAAGAGGGAGTTTAATATGTCGTCCAGAGTTGTTGTATCATCAGATACCCTTATTCCTTTCTCCATCATATCCCTTTTGAAAGTAGGATAGTCAGGGTTTGGAACAGAGAGGGTCTTTCCTTCACTTTTTACTTTTAACACTTCTCCTTGGATGGATATGGATTCGACTTTCCCTTCATTCACTAAGCTTATGAACTGAGTAAAGGAAGTCTTTTGGGAAGTATCGAAAACATCAAAAGAGAATAAAGCCAAAAGAATGGCAAATACCAAAAAGCCAAAGATGATTATAGGTTTTCGTTTCATAATCCAAAAGGTAACTCTATTTAGCCTTGCAGGGAAAGAGTTAAGGGGAGAGAATAGGTGTATGAATAAAGTAAAATCTGAAGCTTCTCTTACTTTTTGGGAAGGTGCGGGCATAATAGTCGGTCATGGAGTAGGCTCTGGCGTATTGGCTGTCCCATATTTAGCGTCGAGAAACAGCTGGCAGAGTTTTGTGTTCATTATTGTTGCAGCATACCTAGTGAATCTAGTTCTCCACTATATGATAGCAGAATTGAGCCTCAATAATGGAGGAGGGCAATTTATTACAATATTCGAGAATGAACTCTTTAAGGGGAAGGTAGGAAAGTATCTGTCTTGGGGTGCTTTCGCCATCATGGGCTTCTCTGTACTTGTGAATATCGCTGGATTCATAAGTGGTGGAGGCGCGGTGTTTTCTTCGTGGTTTGGCCTTCCTGTCTGGGTTTCCCAATTGTTGTATTTTGCTCTTTGTTCCGTGGTGGTATATGCAGGAATGAAGGCGGTGGGGATATGCGAGAAGATATCTGTGTTTTCAATGGTGGTGGTCGTATTGATTCTTTTCATTTCAGTCATGACCGGGGACAAAGAATCTCTTCCTTCCCATTTTGTAGCCCCATCAAATATTCTTGCCCTTTATGGAATGGTCGCCTTTGCTTTATCTGCTGTAATGAGCGTACCTCAAGTAGTAAAGGGTTTCCATGGAGATCCAAAGAAAATAAAGAGTTCCATTGCTGCAGGAACAGGGCTTAACGTCGTACTTATTGTCGTCATTACTTTCATGACCCTTATTGGCAGCGGCAGCTCAATTACTCAGGACGGAGCCTTAGTTGATCTCTCGAGAAAACTCGGAGGCTGGGTAGGAGTAGTCGGATATATATTCTCTCTTCTTGCTCTTTCAACTTCTTTCTGGGCCAATTCACTGAATTTAAGGGATATAGTATCGGAAAAGACAGGTCTCTCAAGAAAGAAGAGCTGGATTCTAGCCACCCTTCCTTGTCTTATTTTGGCTCTTTTAGGATTGGAGGGCTTTGTAGGGTTCACTAGAATTGCAGGAGTCATCCAGGTCATAACAGGCCTAGGTGTCATTCTTGCTTATCATATTTCTAGAAAGAGGACTGGAGGTAGTCCGATTTGCTCTTTCTTCGGCACTCTTCCTTTCCAAATAATAGTAGTTGTCGGATCATTGGCATCTACTGTCGGATCCCTTATTAAGGTTGTTTGATATGAACGGACTGAATGAAGTATCAATCGAAAGAGTAGCGTCTACTATTCTTTCTCTATTAGGAGTAGAGAAAGAAAAAGAGATGACAAATGAAATAGAGATGGTTACAAAGGAGAGAAAGTGCGACAGAGTCATAATGTATAATCCTGATGCTGTTGCAGAGTGGATATATGAAGCACATAGAGACTTGTTTGCACCTGTACTCAATAAGATTGACCTTAACCTTGAGATGCTGTCTATGGTGCCTCCTGTTACCCCTGTATGTTTTGCATCCATGTATTCGGGGCTTCTTCCAGAGAAACATGGGATAAGGGAATATGTGAAGCCGATACTAAAGTGTAGGACAGTTTTCGATTGTTTATCAGAGAGTGGGAAAAAGTGTGCAATAGTATCCACAGAAGGCGATTCTATCTCGAAGATCTTTCTTGAGAGGAACATAGATTACTTTATCTATAAGACGAAGGAGGAGTGTAACGAGAAGGCTTTCTCTCTAATAGATGAAGACCATTATGACTTAATCGTTCTCTATAATGGGGATTACGACCATTATATGCATCGTTTCTCACCTGAAGGAAAAAGAAGTCTGATGGCTCTGAAAGAGAATATCGAAACATATTCGATACTAATCGAGAGAGTAAAAGAGAAGTGGAAGAATCACTCCACAGCCATTGCGTTTGCACCTGACCATGGATGCCATAAATGGTTGGGCTTACTTGGCAATCATGGGGAAAAAATCCCAAAGGATATGAATATCCGACACTTTTGGACTTTCGTATAATATAAATCCGAATCTATAGCCAGCTACCTCGACATAATGGGGTAGGGGGCTTCTATTCCGATGGAAAAGACAAAAGCCATAAGAAAAACTTGCAAAATGGGCATAATGAGTTAAAATAGATACTGGGAACGTTCCCAGTTCCCATAGGAGTATTAGTTGCCCACAATTATCGATGTAGCAAAGAGAGCAAATGTTTCAAAAAGTACTGTAAGCAGAGTTCTTGCAGGTGAAGGGAATGTGAGCAAAGAGAGTAGAGATGCTGTCATGAAGGCTGTGGAGGAGCTTAATTTTGTAAAGAATAGCGTGGCTTCATCGATGCGCACAAGAAAATCGAAGACGGTTCTCTTAATTATTCCTGACATAACAAACAACTTCTGGTCTGAAGTATCAAGAGGTGCTCAGATTGTTTTGGATAAAAAAGGTTACTCTTTGATGGTTGCCAATTCCGATTGGCAGAAGGACAGAGAAGAAAGATACCTTCAGCTTGCAATGGAGCACAAAGTCGATGCTGTGATGGTCAATGCTCCGGACATGGATATGGAGAAGGTATCTAAGATGGTGGATACCCCTATAGTAGTTCTGGGAGAAAGAAGTCAAAAACTTCCTTTCCCTATTGTAGGAACCGACTCTTACAAAGCAATAAGAAAGGCTTTGGATTATGTGTGGAGCAAGGGACATAAAAGAATAGGAATAGTATTATCTGCATCCTTCGATAGTGAAGGGACGAAGAACAGCACGAAGTACAGAGCTTATTGCGATTGGATGAAAGAGAAGAATATAGATATTAATGAAAAATGGGTCATTAATATTCCTCTTTCTATTGAAGGAGGAAAAAAACTTTTCTCAATATGGAGAGATATGGATGAAAAGCCTTCTGTCATTCTTACTGGAAATGATCTTGTGGCTGTTGGTTTTACTAAGAGTGCCAGAGATGACGATGTAGTAGTACCAGACGATGTTTCTCTTGTTGGGTTTGATGATATTCCTTTGGTGGGACTTATGAGTCCTGGAATAACTACTCTCCAAAAGCCGAAAAGTGAAATAGGAGCAATAGCTGCAGAGAGAATACTTGAAATGCTTGATGGTAAGACAGTTCCAGAGAGAACTCTATTGGATTCTCTTTTGATTGAGCGAGAGTCTGTAAAAGGAGAAAAACTGTGATTTTAAAGGAAACAAAAATACTTGCTCCCTGTGGGATTTTAGGATATGGATTTCCAGACACTTCCTTTAGAAGAGGTCTTGATGATAATCCCGATGCAATAATCGTAGATGCCGGGAGTACAGATGCTGGTCCCCATAAGCTTGGCGCCAAAACAGCCATTGTAAGCAGAATGGCGGCAAAGAAGGATCTTAAGCGCATTATTGGCGGTGGAATTGAGAAAAGAATCCCCGTGATAATCAGCTCTGCTGGTGGAAGCGGAGGAAAAGAGCATGTTGAGTGGACTCTTTCCATTGTCCAGGAGCTGTTTATTGAAGAGAACTGGCCTAGCGTCAAGACAGCTGTCATTTGGGCGGACATCCCTGATAAAGCAATAGTGGATGCCATGGATAAGGGTCATGTCATCCCTATGGGTGAAAATATTCCACCTTTAACAAAAGAGAAACTCATGCAGACAACTGGTGTCGTTGCCCAAATGGGATATGAACCAATTCTTAAAGCCCTGGAGGAAGGGTATCAGCTTCTTATTGTAGGAAGAGCCTATGATCCCGCTCCTTTTGCTGCTCTTGGAGTTTTCAAGGGACATGATTTGGCTTTGAGTTATCATTTGGGGAAAGTTTTGGAGTGTGGAGCCCTCTCTTGTGATCCAGGGACCACAAAGGACTGCATGATGGGAGTCTTAGGTGACGATTACTTTGATGTTTACCCAACGTCTCAAACTCGAAAATGTACTACCCTTAGTGTCGCCGCCCATACTTTCTATGAGAAGGATCATCCATATATTCTTCATGGACCGGGATGTGTAATGGATCTTTCCATGTGCACATTTAAGGAAGTCGATAAGAATCGAATTAGAGTCCAAGGAAGTGCGATTAAACCTAGCGATGGTTATTGGATCAAGCTTGAAGGAGCAAGAAAAGTTGCATATAGAACATTTGTTGTTGCAGGAGTAAGGGATCCTCTTCTCATAAGAAAAATCAAGGAAGTGGAGGTGTTGGTAGAAGAGAGCGTCAGAGAGCAGTACAGCGAAATAGATCCGTCTTTATATACAATCAACTTCTTTAACTATGGAATTGACGGAGTCATGGGAGAACTGGAACCATTGAAAGATGTCCCTCATGAAGTCTGTGTACTCTTTGAAGTATTAGCTTCTACGCAAGAAATGGCATCTGCCCTATGTGCTTCTCTTCGTTCTACATTCATGCACTATGGATATGAAGGAAGAAAGTCTACAGCTGGGAATCTGGCGTTCCCTTATGCTCCTAGTGACGTGGAGTTTGGAGCTGTCTATGAGTTTTCTGTCTATCATTTGATGAAAGTAGACTCTCCTCTCGCTTTTTTCCCTATTGAAGAATGGCATGCGAGGTAAGAAATGGAAAGATTAGTTGATTTAGCAAAAATGATCAGAAGTAAAAACAGTGGTCCTTTCCTCATTACTCTAGATGTTCTTTTTTCTGAAGAGAAAAATTACAGAAGGGTCAAGGAAAGTGGCGTTATAAATAAAGAGACTATTGAAAAGGCATATCATTTATCGCCGGGACAGCTGTTGGACATCGTGTTCTTCGATTCCGCCCTTGGGGTAAAGATTACTTATGAGAGGAGTATTTCCTCAGGAACAATAGGTGACAGAGATGTATATGGGGCTCAGCAACATGGACCTTTGATGGAGATTTTGATTCCGTAATAAAGGTAAGGGAGATTGTATGAAGAAAAATGAAGTAGAAAGACCAGTAAATAGAAGCCTTTGGAATAGACTGAAGAACGAGAAGCTTCTTTATCTAATGCTCCTTCCGACTCTTATTTATTTCATTATCTTCAGATGTTGGCCTATTATCAATATGCGCCTTGCCTTCTTCCAGTTTAAGGCGAAGGGAGATTGGCCCTTTGTAGGCTTTAAGTATTTCAAGATGATATTCTCATCTCCTGGATTTGAACAGATTATGAAGAATACACTTGTGATAAGTTTCCTGAAGTACATTCTTCTTTTCCCTTTCTTCATTATATTTGCAATAATTCTCAGTGAAATAAGAAGTAATGGTTTTAGAAAGTATGTTCAAGTAGTCTCTTACCTTCCTCACTTTCTATCTTGGGTCGTAATTGCAGGTATCTGGATTAACGCTCTTTCTTTAGAGGGAGGACTAAATCAGGTACTGTCTATATTTGGAATGAAGAGTATCGACTTTATGACAGATAAGAGTAAGATCCGATGGATTTTGATGATTTGTGAAGGGTGGAGGAGTCTCGGTTGGGATTCAATAATCTTCTATACTACAATTATTGCAATTGATCAGTCTCTTTATGAAGCGGCAAGAATCGATGGAGCAGGAAAACTGCAGATTATTCGATATATAGTTCTCCCTGCTCTCATTACACCTGCAGTCACTATGTTCATTCTGAATTTGGGTTTCTTCTTAAATGCAGGCTTTGACCAAGTGTTTAACTTCTCTAATGCTGCAGTACAGTCACGAATCGATATTCTCGATACTTACATTTACAGAATAGGTATAGAAGGAGGTCAGTATTCTCTTGCAACAGCCGTAAGTCTTATTAAGGGAGTTGTGGGAATGCTCTTGGTTCTTGGAACCCACATTATTTCTAAGAAACTTACAGGAAAAGGGGTATGGTAATGAAAAAGAGATTTTCGATAAGTCAGTTTATCATGGCGATAATGATGATTATCCTCACTCTCACCATGATTATCCCGATCATGAATATTGCTGCAAAATCCTTTTCTTCTCCTGAATCTTCAAGGAGTATGTCTGGACTTAGGATAATTCCAAAAGATTTTGATCTCTTCAACTACAAGATTGTGTTCTCTCATCCTATCTTGGTTCCAGCGATCATTAACAGTGTCATTATTACTGTAGTTGGAACTTTTATTAATATTCTTCTTACAACAACCGCCGCTTATGTCCTTACTAGACCAAAGCTTACTCTTAAGCGTCCATTAATGGTGTTCTTCATTATCATGATGCTTTTTGATCCGGGAACAGTTCCAGAGTATCTTGTTGTGCAGAAAATAGGGTTGATGGGAAGTAAATGGGCTGTAATCTTAGCCACTGCAGTCAACGTCTACTACTTGATTATTATGATGCGTTACTTTGAAGCTGTTCCCCAGTCAATTGTGGAGGCATCGGTAATCGATGGATGTGGCAACATGAGGAGCCTTACTAGTATTTACCTTCCTCTTGCCAAATCAGGGGTGGCTACAATTACTATGTTTTATGCCGTAGTGAGATGGAATGAGTATTTTAGAGCGACAATCTATCTTACAAGAAAGAGCACAGATTCAGTCTTGCAGGTGATTTTAAGACAATTTGTTGTTCTTGGAGACACTGTTTCTATACTAGGTCAGCAGGCTCTATTCGACTATAACGCAATAGCAAGGGCCGATTATGCTGCACTAAAGGGTGCAACTATCATGGTTGCAATTATTCCTATTCTAATTCTTTATCCATTTGTACTTAAGTTCTACGCCAAGGATGCTCTTGCGGGTGGAATTAAAGAGTAATAAAAAAGGAGGTAAACTATGAAGAAGACATTGGTGTTTATGACAGTGCTTCTTGCAAGCCTTGCGCTTGTTTTCGCCAACGGTGCAAAGGAGGAGGCCGACAAGGTTTCTGCTCAATCTTCCGATGGAATCGGAACGCCAGATAAACCTGTAGAGGTCACTTATCTTTGCAAAGACGTAGACCCGATCACTGATGCCGAGCAGCTTGGTATTCTTGAGAAGGCTATCGAGGAGGGACTTGCGAAGGAGGGCAAGTACATCGATCTCGTTATTCTTTCAGCTCCGACAGGTTCTTATAAGTCTGTAGTTCCAATTGCATTCAGAACAGGTCAGATTTCCCCTGATATCATCTATTTCCAGGGCGGTGACCAGCCTATTGCACAGGAAGGACTTTTGGAAGATCTTACACCTTATATTGAGTCAAGCGAGAATGTGCAAAATATTCTCGAAGGTCACTCAAGAGCTAAAGTAACCAATTATCCATATCTTTTGTGGCTTGCTCCTGCAAGAGTACAGATTCCTGTAATGAGAGAAGATTGGTTTAATTCCCTCGAGTCTTCAAAGGCACTGATGGAGAATCCTACTGTAGACAACTACTATGCTCTTTTTAAGGAAATGAAAGACAAAGGTATCTGCAAGTGGCCTATTACTACAGACGGAACAATCCTTAAACTCGATTCTGTATTCAACCATGCTTTCGGCGTTACAGCTACAATTATGAAAGTTGATGGAAAGTGGGTATATTCCTGTGCGACAGAGATGGAGAAAAACAAGCTTGCATTCTACCACAAGCTATATGCTGACGGACTCTTGGATAACGAATATGTCACAAAGGCATGGGATACAATGGAACAGGCATTCTATGAAGGCGAAGCAGGATGGGTTTCTGGAACAGCTGGGGACGTAATTAACGTCTACAACAACAAGATGATCCAGACTCAAGGTCAGAAGCTTGTCGTCCTTCCTCCTGCAAAAGGAGAGAGCTGGGCATACCAGAGCATAGATGTTACAAAGGAATCCAGAGGATTTGCAATTAATGCCGATAGTTCAGTCAAAGATGCAGCTTGGGCTATTCTTGAATATATGGCAGGAGAAGAGGGAAGAATCCTAGATAAACTTGGACTTGAAGGAATCCACTACAACATTAAAGACGGAAAGTATGTACTTACAGATAGCTTCCCATCATGGTGGGCTAAATTCTGGCCGACAATGAATGGCCTTGATACATCAAAGGTTGTTGGTGAAGTTCTTACACAGCCAGCAATTGATTCTTTGGATGCAGCAAATAAGTACTATGCTCCTGATACAAACGTTATCCTTCCTGAGGATCTTTTGCCTCTTAAGGATGCTATGGATCAGCTTTACACAGAGTATTCTACAGACATCATCAGAGGAATCAGACCAATTTCTGACTTCGATGAATTTGTTGAGAAATGGAATAAGGCTGGTGGCGACAAGATCAGCGAGTATCTTGCAACTGTCCTTAACTAAACAAAATCTATCTCCTTCCCCTTTTTTGGGGGAGGAGAATGGAGACTAAAGATGAAAGAAAGAGAAGTATTGGAAAGAATATATGCTGGGTTTATTGGCATGAACGCCGGAATAAGGTTGGGTGCTCCCGTGGAACCTACAGTCTGGAGTAGTGAAAGAATTGAAAGGTTTTATGGTGACATTACTTCATATGTCAAACCTTTTAGAAATTTTGCCGCCGACGATGATGCAAACGGACCCGTATTCTTTCTTCGTTCTCTAGATGATAAAGAAGAAGGAGTGCCTCTTACAGCTGGTGATGTTGCAGAAGCTTGGCTTAATTATGCCAGGGAAGGAATAGGAATGTTCTGGTGGGGAGGATATGGTGTAAGCACTGAACACACAGCATATCTGAATCTGAAGAATGGTGTTCCGGCTCCTCTTTCCGGATCTGAAATAACCAATGGAAAAGTATTATCCGAGCAGATCGGAGGTCAGATTTTTGTTGATACTTGGGGCTTAATTAATCCTGGAAATCCAAAGGCTGCTGCAGAGAGTGCAAAGATAGCGGCCTCCGTGTCCCATGATGGGGAGGGGCTTGAAGGAGCTGCATTTGTATCTGCTGCAATAGCTGAAGCCTTTGTTTCAAATGATATAGAAAGAATAGTTGATGTAGCTCTTTCTTTTGTATCTGATGGTTCAATATATAAAAAGGTTGCAGAGGCGGTAATATCATTTCATAAA
Organism: uncultured Spirochaetales bacterium; assembly: GCA_945947045.1. Lineage (GTDB taxonomy): Bacteria > Spirochaetota > Spirochaetia > Sphaerochaetales > Sphaerochaetaceae > Ornithospirochaeta. Next base: position 24,873 of record CAMEXG010000002.1, read on the forward strand.
GAAAACCCTGATTCTTGGAGAGCCTGTCTCAGTATGCTTCAGAGTGAGTGGGGTTATGATAAATATAAAGGTGTTTGTCACATTATTCCAAATGCCGGTGTCGTAGTGATGTCGCTATTATATGGAAGACACTTTAAGCGGGGCATAGAAATCGCAACCATGGCTGGCTGGGATACTGACTGCAACGCAGGAAATGTGGGGACTATACTTGGCGTAATGGATGGATTGGATGGCTTAGGAGAGGGATATAGGGCACCCATTAACGATATGATCGTGCTTTCTGGAGTCTCAGGATATCTCAATGTCCTCGATATCCCTACATATGCAAAGAAGTTGACTGCTTTTGCCATGATAAATATGGGTATTATTCCTTCTGATAACCTAAATATAGACGAAAGGCATCCCTCCTTTGATTTTTCCCTACCAGGAAGTACACATGGTTTGAGACTCTCCGATAGTATTCTAACGAAAATGCGCCATGTAGAAGGAAAAGGTGTTGATTCCAGCGGAGCTTTGGAAATTCTTTTTGACAGAATGGTAAGAGGGCAGAAAAGCAGAATCTACTATAAGAGCTTTTGGAGACGTGAGGACTTTGATGATGAAAGATATATGCCTGTGTTCTCGCCTACAGTATATCCTGGAGAAAATGTAGAGATTACTTTCCGTTTTGAGCGCTTTAATGGAGAAGGTATGATTATATCTCCATATGTAAAAGATACTTTTACAAAAGAGATCATATATCTAGGCGGATCAATATATAAAGATGAAGACTGGCACACTATTTCATTTACTGTTCCTCAATTAAATGGTTCTTTCCCTGAGGAGGTGGGAATAGTTCTGGAGTCCAACAGTCCTTCTAAGTTCAGAGACTTCGGAGTACTTTACATCTCCTCATTCTCCATTAGCGGAAAGAGCGAATACTCTATAGACTTCTCTCGTTCTACGAAAGAGTTTGCATCGGTCTTACCTTTCAGTCATGATCATGGTGCATGGGAAATTGTAGATGGAAGAATGGAGGAAATGAGCCTCAGCGGAGCTGAAGCTTATACAGGAAACTACTTTACCTCTGATGTGACAGTAGAGGGCGGAGTTGTTCCATATAGAGGAGAAAGTCATTTAGTTGGTGCTAGAATCCAAGGTGCTCAACGTGGGTATTATGGGGGAATAGACGAAGATGGTTTCTCAATAATAAAGAAGAGACATGGAAAGAAAATAGTAATTGCTCATAAAAAAGCCAATTGGGAATATGGAAGAGAATATGGTCTTACTTTATCTGTAATAGGAGACGAAATTACTCTTTCCGTCGATAATGAGAAGCAGTTGACAGTAAAAGACGATGAATATAAATACGGAATGGTTGGATATGGAGAGCTTTCCGGAGGAAGAAGGGCTTTCTGTAATATGAAGATCAAGGAGATGTGATTATGATGACCAGAAGTGAACTTGCAAAAAACAGAGAATTGGTAAAAGACAAGGCAGTGGGGGCATTAGTAGGCCTTGCCATTGGAGATTCTTTTGGTGACGCATGCCGCCTTCAAGACAATCGAGTAAACTATGGTATTACTACAGATTTTAACTCAGGAGCCTCTTGGAGTACCGATGACACTGAATTTGCCCTTTTGACGGCAAAGACTTTACTTAAGTGTAAAGGGAACCTTACGACAAAAGACGTTGTAGATGCTTGGATGGAAGATGTTTGTGTCCAGGATGAATATAAGAGAGGAGGGGCCAGCGAGAAGGCTGCTGCAGATAACTTGAGACGAGGTCTCAGACCACCAGAGTCTGGTAAGTTTAACACCTTCTTTATGAGTGACGGTACAGCCATGAGAATCCCTCCTGTAGGCATTGTTGCGGCTGGAGATCCTGAGAGGGCCATAAAGATGGCGGAAATCGATGCTTCAATAAGCCACTATGAAGAAGGAATATGGGGAGCCCAGTCTGTTGCCGCAGCAGTATCTGTTGCAATGGTGGATGGTTCTTTTGACGAGATTATGGAAGCAGCTCTCCTTCCTATCCCTACTGACAGCTGGCTTTATTATAACCTGACAGAAGCTTTTAAGATTATCGACAGTGTAAACGGTTCTCTATTTGACTGTTGGATGCCTATTCATGATTTATTACGTGCATCCACTTGGGCAACTACTGCAGAAGCAATTCCAAGTGCATATTGTGCACTTAAGCTTTCCCATAATAATTTCAGGGACGGCGTTGTAATTGCAGGCAACTTTGCTCGTGATGCCGATACCATTGGGGCTGTCTGTGGTTCTATCTTAGGCGCCAAGTATGGATTAAAATCTATTCCTGAAAAATGGGCGAATAAAGTAAGGTATCCTAGTGGAACATGCCTTCAGTTTACAAAAGGACTTGATATCTTCCAAGTCGGAGAAGCTTTAGGTAACCTCATAGTATAGTGGGTATAATAATGAAGAAGATCCTTGTTTTTGGTTCATTGAATATCGATATCGTATACTCCTTAGATCATATTGTCAGACCTGGGGAGACTATCCTTAGTTCTTCTATTGAGAAGAATGCAGGAGGGAAGGGGCTTAACCAAGCTTGCGCAATATCTAAGACAGGGCTGGATGTCTATATGGCAGGATGCGTAGGAGAGGATGGGGATATACTCATCGATACTCTCTCTTCCTTTGGTGTGAATGTAGATAATGTTAAGAGATTAGATGTTCCTACTGGAAACGCAATTATTGAAAGAAGTCGTGACGGTCAGAACTCAATCATTCTTTTTGCAGGAGCCAACAGAGCCATTGATGAAACATTAATAGACAGCGTCCTCGCCTCTTTCTCTACAGGCGATATTATTGTGCTCCAGAATGAGATTAACGGACTCTCTGAAATAATTAAGAAAGCAAGCGAAAAGGGTATGTATGTAGTCTTTAACCCAGCACCGTTTGATGAGTCTGTATTCTCTCTTCCTTTGGAGAATGTAAACTTACTGGTAGTAAATGAAATCGAAGGAGCAGGAGTAGCTGGAAAGGGAGATGATGCAACGTATGAAGAGATTCTCGATGCATTGAAAGATAAGTATAGAGATAACGAAGTGATTATGACCTGCGGCAAGAATGGTTCTTATTGGCAAAAAGGAGATAAACGAATCTTTGAGAAAGCAAGAGTCGTAGATGCTGTGGACACTACTGCCGCTGGCGATACTTTCATCGGTTACTTCATCGCTTCAAGAGAGATGGGATATGACACAGAAGATGCAATGAAATATGCTACCATCGCTTCTTCTATCACTGTAACAAGAAAGGGAGCGGCAGGTAGTGTTCCTGAAGGAAAAGAAGTCTTTCAGTAAAAGAAAAACTATATAATAAGGTAGGCTCATCAGATGAAACTGATGGGCTCTTTCTTTTGAATGAAAGGGGACAGAGTTGTAGACAATTTGACGTGTAGTATTTCTTTTTGTCATTCTTGCTTTCTTTATCTCTATTAATGAGTATTAGAATCAAAAGTGATAAACAAAAGAGAATTATGCTCTATTGTTTTATAGCCCAAAACTTGTAAGAAACATAAATGACAATTATTCTTTTGTCACCAAATAAGTTAAAGATTGCACCTGAGACAGTATGTGCATTAAAGATTCGTTTGTAAAACGGAACTTGGCTTCTCAAAGCCTGGCTAATATAGGCCCACTGGGAATCGAACCCGGATATTATCCTCCGGAGGGATACGCTTTATCCATTAAGCTATAGACCCATGTCTTTACCATAATGCTTTTCTTCTTCTCGTTCAATATTCGCCTTCTCCTCCGTCTGAGAAGTATGAGTTTAGGTTGAGAGGGTTGTATATACCCATATCTGTTACAATTCCGTCTATAAGGGACGGAGGTGTAATATCGAAGGCCGGGTAGTAGCCTTTGACGCCGCCGGGGGCTGTCCTGATTCCCATGGCTTCAAGAGAGAACTTTGGGTCTCTCATTTCAATTTTCACATCATCTATTGATTCATGGAATTTATCAGGATCGCCTGTTACATATGTTTTTACACCGAAGTATCTAGCACATATTGCTATACCAAGAGTCCCCACTTTATTGACCACATATCCATCCATAGTTATTGCATCGGCGGCTGAAGTAAAGACATCGATATTTTCGTTTTTCATTACAAAGGCAGGCATGTTGTCTGTTATTACTGTAGTATCGAAGCCCATTTCAGAAAGTACTGTGGATGTAAGCCTTGCTCCTTGGAAGTATGGTCTGGTTTCAGGACAGAAGAATCTGACGTTTTTCCCTTCTTCCCTGAGAGTTCTTGCCATCATTCCGATTATGGTTTCTCCAAAGCATTGAGTCATTACAGATCCGTTGTCAGGGATTTGTGAAGATAGATACTTTGAGATTCTACATATTTTTTCATAACGCTTGTCATTGAGGGAGTAAACGTGATCTCTTACTGCATCTTCTAAGCTTTTCCCTTCTCTTTTAGCTTTCAGCGCTATAGGAATACAGCTTTCAGTAATGGAAGCGTATCTCTTTTGTGTAGTGGGGCGGGCTGTAGACAGAAGAAAGGAAGCTTCCTTTAAATGCTTTATAGTTTCTTCTTCATCAAGAGTTCTGCATTCCCTTGCCGCCAGAGCCATTCCCATGCCTACAGCTGTATATGGACCAGCAGATTGAGTGACCATGTTCCTTATGGCATCTCTTACTTCCATAACGCTATGGCATATTTCAAATCTAACAGTATTGGGATAAACACGCCTATCAAGGATTCTTACGATTCCATCTTCATAGGATGCTATGTTTTCGTATCTGAGCATAAAGGCAAGGTCATGGTCTTCTCTTTTCATTTTCTTCCTCGTCTATATTCTATATAAACTCTAGTTGTTACCAAAGACTACTACTGATAAAATCTAGAGCTATGTCATCTATATTATTTAAAAATGCAGGGATACTTGCGACAAAAAACAATGAGTTTGAGTTTATCGAAAACGGGTATTTGGCTGTCGATGGAGAAAGAATCGACTATATTGGGAAAGAAGAGCCAAAGAAGAAGTATGATGAAGAGAAAGATTGCTCAGGCTTGATTCTCACCCCAGGCTTTGTAAACTGCCATGGTCACTCGGCCATGACACTACTGCGTGGTGTAGGAAGTGATCTACCTTTGCAGGATTGGCTACATGTAATGTGGCCTATAGAAGACAGAATGAATGAAGAGGACTTAAGGTGTGGAATGGATCTCTCTATTATGGAGATGCTTGCTTCCGGCACTACAAGTTTCACTGATATGTACCTTATGCCTTGGGCTGTTGCAGATACCATAGGAAAAAGCGGTATTAAGGCAAACTTCTCTCGTGTAATGCAGGCTTTCCAGGAGATGGACGACAGCGACTATGACTCATACTACAGAGTAAAAGAAACAGAGGACTTGGTCTCAGCTTTCCATAATTCCTACTCCGAGAGACTTAAAGTCGATTATGCAATACATGCAGAGTATACATGTAAGCCACTGGTTGTCAGAAGATATAGCGAGGATTGTCTAAAAAAAGGTTTGAAGATGCAGATCCACCTTTCCGAGACAAAAAAAGAGCACTTGGAATGTATAGAGAAGTATGGGAAGACTCCCACAGAGTGGTTTAATGACTTGGGGTGCTTTGAAAACCCAACGCTTGCTGCACACTGCGTTTGGGTGGAAGATAACGATATGGACATTCTAAACGAGAAAGGTGTTACAGTTGTTCATAACCCTACATCCAACTTAAAGCTTGGAAGTGGATTTGCTCCTATTCCCGAGATGATCAAGAAGGGCGTTAATGTCGCCTTGGGCACAGATGGAGCTGCCAGCAATAATAATTTGAATTTCATGGAAGAGATTCACCTTGCATCCATTATCCATAACGGCAGATTGGGAGATCCTACAGTCATGAATCCAAACACTGTACTGAGGATGGCCACAATCAATGGAGCGAAAGCCCAGGGAAGGGAAGATACAGGTAGTTTGGAAGTAGGAAAGAAGGCTGACATAGTAGCGTTTGACGTAAATAAGCCTCACCTTACACCAAACCTCAATCCTGAAGCCCTGTTGGTTTATTCAGCACAAGGAAGCGATGTGTGTATGACAATGGTGGATGGAAAGATTCTATATGAGAAGGGAGAATTTAAGACTATCGATAAAGACAGGGTCTTTTATGAAGTGAAGAAGAGTATAGGGAGATTGTACGGGGAAAAATAAATGTTTCTATAAATAGTAATTTTCTTTCTAAAACCTATTGACAAGTGTTACTATAGAGAGTAACAATAGGTTCATCGATGAAGGAGAAGGATATGAAAAGAACAACTAGATTCTGGCGCGGGGCGCCTAAAGAGTGACAAATTATCCAGAAAAATCTCTAATAATAAGGAAATAAAAAAATGAAAAAATACATCGCTATACTTCTTATGGTCTCTCTCATCCTCGTCTCCGTCTTTGCCAATGGCAGTAAGGAAGAATCAAGTGTAAAAACATACAAAGTAGGAATCTGTAACTTTGTAGATGATGCTTCCTTAAATCAGATTTGTGAAAACATACAGTCCCAGCTTTCTGAAATCGAAAGCGAGAAGGGTGTAAAGTTCGATATTAAATATGACAACTGTAACGCAGATGCAAATGTTCTTGCCCAGATAATAGCTAACTTCATCGCAGATGACGTGGATCTTATGGTTGGTGTTGCAACTCCTGTGGCCATGGCTATGCAGGCTGCTACAGAAGACAATAATATACCTGTAGTATTTGCAGCCGTTTCCGACCCACTTGCTGCCGGAATTGTATCATCACTCTCCGCTCCTGGAGCAAACCTTACAGGAACAAGTGACTTCTTGGATACTACTGCTGTCATGAACTTGATCTTTGCCCTTAATCCTGAAACAGATAAGGTGGGTTTACTGTATGATGCAGGACAAGATTCTTCCACAACTGCCATCAAGACAGCAAAAGAGTATCTGGAAAAGAAGGGTATTGCATATGCAGAGAGAATGGGAACGACAGTTGATGAAGTAATTCTTGCTTCAAAAGCTTTAGTTGCAGACAAGGTCGATGTAGTCTTTACTCCTAGTGACAACACTATCATGACGGCAGAGCTTTCAATCTATGAAATTTTCAATGCTGCAGGTATCCCTCAGTTCACAGGAGCAGACTCATTCGCTCTCAATGGAGCTTTCCTTGGATATGGTGTAGACTATGCTAACCTTGGAAGAGAAACAGGTAAGATGGTTGCTGAGATCCTTATTGATGGAAAAGATCCTGCTTCTACTCCTGTCCGCACTTTCGACAATGGTACAGCTACTATTAATACTGAAACAGCAGCAGAGCTTGGATATGATTTTGATAATCTCTCATCTATTTTCGCTCCATACTGCACAAAGGTTGCTGCAATTACAACAGCTGAAAGCTTCAGCGATCTATAAGGATATAAAATGCTGGAAACAATAATTGGACTTGGAACAACCGCCCTTGAATTGGGTCTGATAAGTTCCCTTACCGTATTGGCTCTCTTCTTGAGTTACTCCATGCTCAATGTATGTGACCTCTCTACTGACGGCTGCTTCACTTTGGGAGCAGTCGTTGGTGCTGTTACAGCTCTCTCAGGGCATCCCCTTCTGTCTATTCCTGCTGCCATGGGTGCAGGAGTATTATCGGGGTTGATAACATCTCTGTTGCAGACAAAGATGGGAATCGACAGTCTTTTGGCTGGAATAATCGTAAATACAGGGCTTTATTCAATAAACATCGCCATAATGGGTGGTTCTTCTCTATTGAATATGAATAAGACCACTACAATCTTTACAATGATGAAGAGCCTTGTTTCTTCCACATTCCTCGCTCAATCTTATAAGCTTGTGACTGCTTTGATCTTTGTAGCCTTGGTTGTTCTTTTCCTTTCATTTTTCTTAAAAACAAGATTGGGTCTGTCTTTGAGAGCGACTGGCGACAACCCGGATATGGTGAAGTCTTCATCAATAAATCCAGCCTTCACTACTATTATCGGGCTATGTATCTCTTCATCTTTTACAGCTCTTTCAGGATGTTTGTTGGCCCAGAGCCAAAAGTCTGTAAACGTAACCATAGGATCGGGTATGGTTACAATAGCTTTGGCTTCTCTTCTAATTGGTAGAGCTTTTATGGGGAAGGGTGGAATAACAAAGAGAGCAATCGGCGTTGTAATCGGTGCCATAATTTTCCGTCTTGTTTATACAATAGCCCTTAGATTCAATCTCCCTGCCTACATGTTGAAGCTTATTTCATCTGTAATAGTAATAATCGCAATTTCTTTCCCATATTTTAAAGGAAAGAAAGATGACTATATGAGAATCCATAGGGCTAAGAAGGAGGCTGGAAATGCTTGAAATCATCGGTGTCTCCAAAACATTTAACCCCAATACTGTTTTTGAGAAGAAAGCACTTGTGGATATTAACCTAAAGGTTGAAAACGGTGAGTTTATATCAATAATCGGAGCCAATGGTGCCGGTAAGTCTACCCTCTTCAATGCCATCTCCGGTTCTTTTTTGACTGATAAAGGCAAGATTGTTCTGGATGGAGAAGATATCACATTCCTTCCAGACCACAAAAGAGCAAGAATGATAGGACGTTTATTCCAGGATCCTATGAGGGGGACAGCTCCTGGTATGAGTATTGAAGAGAACCTGTTTCTTGCTTCCGGCAGGGGCGGTTGGCTTGGAGGCATCAACAAGAAGGATAGGGAGTTATTTAAAGAAAAGCTTTCCTCCCTTTCTATGGGATTGGAAGATAGGCTCTCTCAGCCTGTAGGCTTACTTAGCGGAGGTCAGCGACAGGCGTTGACGCTATTGATGGCCACATTCAATCCCCCTTCATTGCTGCTCCTTGACGAACATACGGCAGCTTTGGATCCCGCTACAGCAGAGAGAGTACTTTCTTTGACAGACAGAATCGTGAAAGAGAATAACCTTACTTGCCTTATGATTACTCATAACATGCAGTCTGCGCTTGTGCAGGGTGATAGAACGCTGATGATGGATAAGGGCAGAATCATATATGATGTAAAGGGTGATGAGAGAAAGGGCCTTACTGTTTCCGATCTCTTGGAGAAATTTAAGGAGAACTCAGGAAAAGCCTTGGATAACGACAGAATGCTGATGATTTAGCCTATTCTGTTTTTCCAGAGACTATCTCAAGGTATATTTCATCTAGTCTTTCTTTGCGTCTCTCTTTCTTCCTTATTTCGCACTCCCAGACCACGATGACTCTCCATCCCATGTTTTCCAGAAGGATGATGTTGTCTCTGTCTCGGTTTATATTTCTTTCTATCTTATTCTTCCAAAACTCTGAATTTGATTTTGGAAGAATAAAACATCCTTGGTGACCATGCCAAAAACACCCGTTTACAAATATGACGCACTTCCATCTCTTTAAAACAATATCCGGAGAACCAGGGAGTTTTTTTACGTTTATTCTATATCGCAGCCCCTTTGAAAACAAATAAGAACGCACTATCATCTCAGGCTTTGTATTCTTTCCTTTTATCGCCTGCATAGTGCGTCTTCGCTCTTCTTTGGTCAAAGTGTCCATAGTTAGAAAATGAAGTATATTGAGAGGTCTATTATTGCATGGACGATAATAGGCAGCCACATTGCACCTGTCCACTTTTTCATGCCCATAAGGGCAAAATGGAAGATAGTGGACCAGATGATATCAGGAAGAATTGATGTGAGGGTACTGAGAGAGAGTCCATATTGGGCCAAAGGAAGGGCGCTCTGATATATTCCATAGACCAGGGCAGGAATAACGGCCCTTATCCAAGAAGGGAAGGAGGAACGATCCATAAGTGTAGGAACCAGACCTCTATATAAGAATTCTTCGAAGAAAGAGATGAATACAAGATAGTATATCCATGCAAAGGCACCTCTTCTCGGATTCAAATCCAGCCTTGTAGAAAGAGGAAGCATCAATGCATATATCATGGTAAGAATTAGAGTCAGAAGATATCTGTCTGTCTTTATGTACATCATCTTGTCATCAAACTCACGCCTGTATCTGATGACTGTACCTATAAAGACAATGATCATTGGAATCGCGATGACAAGGTTGAAGAAAAAGGCCGGGATAAACCCTATAGGCGATGTTATTCTTGGAAGAGTTCCGATTCTTTTGAAGTAAGAACTTAAAAAGTATGTCCATAAATACTGGACTCCAGCATATAGTATTCCTAATAAAGCGTAAATGTTCTTCTTTTTTTCCTGGATTGTATTATGTTCCATGTTCCAATGATATGCTTTGGTTTTAATTAATGGAAGAGGAAAAAGATGACACATCATCTTCGGTGCAATATTGTAATAAAAGGGAGGAAGAAATGAAACTAGATAATGAAAAGGGTGTCGTGGACTTCTTTGAAGCGGTTCTTAGTTTGAAAGACAGAGGTGAATGTGCAGCCTTTTTTTCCGATATCTGCACCATAAAAGAGTTATTGGACTTCGGACAGAGGATGGAAGTTGCGTCTTTATTGACCGAGGGCATGAATTATCAAGAGATATCGAAAGAGACGGGAGCGTCCAGTGCAACTATCTCCAGAGTAAACCGATGTTTGATGTATGGGGAGGGAGGTTACCGATTAGTCTTGGATAGAATAGACAAAGATAACAAATAGTGTAGGATCTTTGAAAGAAAAGAGAGAATCAGTCAAGGCATTATATTGCTATTATGTAGTTTTATAGAGAGATTGTGACGATGGGTTTTCATCTTTTGGAAAGAGTGTATATTCCTTTTCTAGAGGTGAAAGATATGAAGAAAATAACTACTACACTTATGGTTTTGGCCCTTTCCGTATTCTTTGTATTACCGCTTTTTGCCAGCGGTGCAACAGAAAAGGGAACAAATTTTAAGGATTTGGATCTCAATACAGCTGCTGTCAAGGATATGGAGAACGCTTGGAATTACTCCGTTGAAAGCTATAGTAGTCAGAGAACAAGTCTAAGAACAGCAATGAATGAAGCTATAGAAAAGAGAGATGTAGAGGATTACCTTGAACTTAGATCACTATATAACTCTCTTGAATATCCAATGATCACAAAAGAGCAGACAGAGACTTTGACAGCGAGGATGTTGAATACAGAGTCTCAGAAGGAAAAAGATGCCATCGCTTCTTTCTTATATGAAAACTCAGCTTGGTATCATCCGACTATCACCTTCCAGTATTCTGTAACAAATGGAAACTTCAGTAGATCTTACACTAGATCCTATTCCTCGGTTCCTGGAACAAAGGTGACAGTTCCGGAAGTAAAGGGGGAGGGAGTGTTTTTAGGTTGGAGCGCTGATGGTGAGAGTGTCGCCTACAAGAGTGGCGAAGAAATCACCATGCCTTATTCTGACACGGTTCTTTATGCTCTATTCTCAACAGGAATCACATTTAAGGATAGTGTAAGTGGAAATGATACATATGTAGAAGGAACAGAAGCTAGTGTTCCAGATGTTGTAGTGACAGAAGATTCCGGTCTGGTTTTCCTTGGTTGGTATGATCAGTATGGAAAGAAAATCGACGGCGATACTGTGACTGTAGAGAACGGCAGGAACAAGGAGTATACAGCGCTATATAAAGGCGTTGAAATCGGAGAAGCATCTATCCGCTACTATGAGGATGGAAAGATTCCTTCTTCAACTCAAGTTGTTTTGTCATTCCCAATCAAAAACATAGGCAACACAGCTCTTAGAAACCTGAAAGTATCTCTCTCCGGGGAAGACGTAAAAGTTCTCTCTTCTTCTTTTGACGCCACACTTATTGGAGACGAAAGTAGTTTGAACGCTTCATTCCTTGTATATGCAGATGGAGAGAAGGGTGAAGAGAAAGTATTTAAAGCTACCGTTGAGGACTCTTCAGGTAATGTCTGGACAGAAGATTTCACTTTTGTCATTCAATAATAATTTCGATTGAATGGAATCGGAGGAGGCAGGACGCCTTCTCCGATTTTCTATTGATAAAGCATATTTTTCCCAAAATAGTAGCACTTTACTATATCTACTACATCATAGTTATGGTCAACTGGTTTTATTAGATGGGAATAAATCCCTAATTGTCACCTAAATAAAATTACATTATCGTCTTAAGTGTCAGAAATACGACAGAGGGAATAAATGTCAAATAAGAAGAACAAAAAACAGAAAGTACGGGTTATTACTTCATCCTCTTGTAGAAAAATCAAGAGGAGTGACGGACTCAAGATGAAGTGGGTACAGGAATATACCTTTAGAGGATTCTTGGAAGCAATAACAAGCCGCTATGGTAATAGAAAGGCCTATTCTGTATTTGGTGACGATGAAGAGAAGTTTATTTCATACAATAGATTAAAGTGGAGCGCCGAGAGTATCGCAACTTATCTTTTGGAGAAAGGATACTCCAAGGGTGATAGAGTGGCGGTGATAGGAGAATCTAGTCCATCTTGGATGATGATGTATCTCGGCATCACATATATCGGATGTGTAGCTGTTCCAATTCTACCTGATTTTTCTCAAAGGGAAATGGAGCAGATTCTAAAAGATAGCGGGGTAAAGGGTGTTTGTGTCAACGTCAAGCACTTTAAGAAGGTAGAAGAGTATGCTTCCATTAATAGTCTGATGGTAATACGTATGGAAGATCTTGTTCATGTTCCATCTATTCCTGAAGGCTTTTCTTTTGACACCTCCCCTGGCATTTCTCTTAAAGAGCATAACCATAACCATACTCTTCTTAATTCTTCCGTACCTCGGGAAGATGATATGGCGTCACTTATCTTCACAAGCGGAACCACTGGTTCCAGTAAGGGTGTGGTACTTACGCACAAGAACCTTCTTGTATGTGCAGATGAAAGCTCTGATACATACGTGAAGGTAAAGAAAGGTTTCAGAGTGCTTTCCATTCTCCCTATGAGCCATTGCTATGAGTTCACAATTACGCACTTGCTGTGTCTCATGCAGGGATCTGAGGTTGTTTTTCTGGGTAAACCGCCGGCAACGACAATTCTGATGAGAGCATTTAAGGAAGTAAGACCTCATGTAATTCTTACTGTCCCTCTCCTGATTGAGAAGATTTACAAGGCTGCAGTAGTGCCTACTCTACGTGACAATCCGAAGATTTCAAAGCTATATAAGAATCCTCTTACAAAGTGGATAGTGTTGAAGACAGTAAAGGCAAAGCTTATTTCTACAATGGGTGGATGTATGAAGTTCTTCGGTATAGGTGGTGCTCCTTTGGACAGTACCGTCTGGGACTTCTTATATTCTTGTCATTTCCCATATGCCCTAGGTTATGGTTTGACGGAGACAAGCCCGTTAATTGCAGGTTGCGGACCAAAGCACAAGATGCATAAGAAGGGGTACATCGGAAAGCCTGTAAAACATGATGATGTTATCCTCTTGGATAAAAATGAAGAGGGAGTGGGTGAGATTGCTGTAAAGGGTCCTAATGTCATGACAGGCTATTACAACAATGAAGAACTAAATAAGGAAGTATTCACCACGGAGGGTTATTTCAAGACAGGAGACTTGGGATATATCGATAAGCATGGCTACCTATCCATAAGGGGGAGAGTCAAGACTATGATTTTGGGTCCTGCGGGAGAGAATATTTACCCTGAGTCAATCGAAAGTATTATTAATAACATGGAATTTGTCCAGGAGTCATTGGTAGTGCCAGGTGACGGTGGTTTGGTCGCCCTCATCAAGGTGGATCTTGAAGCGATGCAGGAGAAGCTTAAGATAAGCGCCGAAGAAGTTAAGAACGAAGCTGAAAAGTACTTGGTGAAGCTAAAGAAGACTGTAAACGAACAGCTCTCTTCATTCTCCAAGATTTCTGATACGGAACTACAAGAGAGAGATTTTGAACGTACTCCTACGCAGAAGATCAAGAGATTCTTGTATTCAAAAAAGAAAAAAGAAGACAAGTAGTATAGATTGGCTGTCAATTGTGGCAGCCTCTTCTTTTTTGCACTAATGAGGGGTAGAATTACAGATATGACAAAGAAACGAGTTGTATCTGTTATCTTATTATTAGTTTTTTCACTTTTAGTGTTATCTGCAAAGATTACACCCTTCCTGCAGCTGTCGCCATTTTATTTCGTTGATTCTACTCCTCTTTTATATGATAAATGGCCTAGCGGTGGAGATGATGGCTTTAGAGCTATGTTGAATAACAAAACCATAGAGGGAAGCAGTGAAACAATACAAGATACTATTTTACGTTTCGATAATCGCCCTGAGTTTCTTGCCGCAGGTTTTGAAATAGAGACCGAGAGCATTCTATTTGCAATAAAGATTGATATAAGAGAAGAGTTGTCCAATTTCATAAGATTCACTCCTTCGTCAAATATTCCTTTTTTGGGGAACACTAAGTACGCCGTCACAAACGCCCAGTATCCTCAAGTCGCCTTCATTGAGTATGTTAAACCATATTTCTTTGCTTCCGTAGGAAGAAGAAAACTTGATATGGGGCCGGGAAAGTATAGTTTTATGCTGTCAAAAGAAGCCCAACCGAATATAGACTCTGTGGTATTAGGTGCCACTTATAGAGAGGGTGGATTCAGTCTGGATTATTCTTTTTATGCAATCGGAGGCTCTAACAGCACTATTAATGGTCATGGTAATGAAACAGAGAAGATGAAGACATTCTTTATCCATAAAGTCTCTGCATCCAACGATGTGTTCATCTTTGGCCTATCTGAAATGAACTGTGTCTATGGCGCTTACCCAGGAATATATGACATGACACCATTTGTGTTGTGGCACAACTTATATCAAGAAGAACATTCTAATGTAATGATAGAAGTCTCGATGGAAGGAAAGATTGGGCCCATGAGATTATGGGCGCAGTATGCCCAAGATGATTTATATTTCAAAGGGGAAGGTGGGTTTAATAATAAGCCTACAGGAATCGGAATGGGGGCAGGCTTTGACTGGAAGATACTGGAAGGAGAAGAATTCTTGTCCCAAGGAAGAAAGAATGACGAATATGCACTCTCGGAAGACAACTTAAAAGACGAAGGAGGAGTTCACCTTTCAGGAGAGTTCTATTGGGCTACTAATTACCTCTACAACAGAAGAGAGAGCTATGGAGGTAAGTTTATTAATGACAGATATGGTAAACTGACCCTTCCATATAGATTCTACTCCAGTTACGGCGGGTATACAGATAAGGTGGATGCCTATTATTTGGGCTTTCCTTATGGACCGGGGTCTATTCTCTTCTCCCTTTCCTTGGAGATGGAGAATAAAATCATCGAGGGTGTTATTAACGCATCTCTATTAATGCGTGGAGACGATAATATCGATACTGTCATCGATAGTTCCACTTACGACACTTGGTTATGGCTAAATGGGGATGTTAAAAGAGTCTGGAGCATAGGGTGTGATCTCAGACTTAGCCTCGGGAAGTATGTAAAAGGTCTTGAAATAGACTTGGATGCTACTATTAATTACGACGAGTACTATGACTCTATTGTTCCAATAGTCGCCGTCGGAGTGGTGAAAGTGTTCTAAAAAAAGGAGGAATCTCATGATTCCTCTCTTTTTCCTTACGCTTCTTCCTGGAACATATCCTTGGAGATACCGCAGATTGGGCAAGCCCAATCATCTGGAAGATCTTCAAATGGTGTGCCTGGAGCGATTCCATTGTCTGGATCACCAACTGCTGGATCATAGACATAGCCACATGGGCAGACGTACTTCATGGTGTTTTCTCCTTCACTTTAGATTAGGGGAAATCCCCTTAGAAAGAATATAATCTTAATAATCAATGGTGGCAATGACCTCCACAGCCTCCATGGGAACAATTATGGCTTTCTTCGTGGTGATGATGGTTGCAGTTTGCGTTGGAATTCTGTTCTAGTTTTCCTTCTAGATATGCCTTTACCGCTTCGTCTGCTTCCCCGTCGATTCCACCATATAGTTCTATGCCCATGGCGGCGACTCCACTTTGAGCTCCACCTCCGATTCCTCCACAGATAAGGACATCGGCTCCAAGTGAATCCAAAACTCCCAATAACGCACCATGTCCCTGACCGTTTGTGTTGATGACGGTGGAAGACTTAATCGCTCCATCTTCTACGTCGTATACTTTAAATTCCTCTGTTCTTCCAAAGTGTTGAAAGATTCTACCATTGTCATAAGTGACAGCAATTCTCATTATTCCGTCTCCTTTATCATTGATTTCGTTATATGTTTTGCTTTCTTTATTTGATTCTTTAATAACAAAGGCACCGCCTTTAATGGTAAGGCTTCTTCCATCTACTATCAAAAGAGCTATTTTTTCTCTTGCCCTTTGATAGATGGAAGCGATGGTTGCCCTCGATACTCCCATCTCTTTTGCAGCTTCTTCCTGGGATAGTCTGTGTTTGTCTATTAGTCTTATGACTTCGAATTCATCAGTGGATAGGACGACTTCAGAGCCAGAAGGAATTCCATCTGTGTGGAAAGATTTGTATTCAGGGATACTCTCTATTACTCTTCTTTGGATAGGTCGTGCCATCTATTTCTCCATTACTGACATATGTCAATAATATAATGGCATAATTCCATATAGTCTACAGTTGTTTTTATGTTTTGATAAAAGGAGAATAAGAATATGGAAAGATTAGATAAACTTGTTGCTGCGTATTCTGAGTATTCGAGAAAAGACGTCAGGCGACTTGTAAAAGAAAAACGAATAGAAGTAAACGGTGCTCCTGCATCCTCCTTTGACCAGAAGATAAAAGACGAAGACTGTGTATTAATGGATGGTGAGCCAATTGTCAGAAAAAGAAGGATAGTGGCAGTACTAAATAAGCCTATGGGATTTGTAACAAGTACAGAGGACCCGAGAGATAGGACAGTGATGGAACTGGTACCAAGGGACTGGATGAAGATGGGAGTGTTCCCTGTAGGAAGACTAGATAAAGATACTGAAGGTCTTCTTATTTTTACTAACGACGGTGTATTGGCTCATACTTTGATATCTCCAAAAAATGGAGTTGAAAAAGAATACTATGTAGAGCACACCGGATCTGCGAAAGAAGAAGACATAAAAGCCTTCAAAGATGGAATGATTCTTGATGATGAAGTTTTAAAGCCTGCTATTCTTATTCCAATCGAAAAAGGGAAAAGTAGAGTTATCATCAAAGAAGGGAAATACCATCAAGTGAGACGTATGATGGCAATTAGGGGTATGGATGTAACATATTTAAAGCGAATAAGGGAAGGAAATCTCCTTTTGGGGGATATGGAAAAAGGCGAATGGAGGGAGCTTGATAGCGAGGAAGAAAACCTTTTTTGAAACATTGGTGCAATATTAAAAAAAATAAAAAAACATAGTTGACATATTTTTTAGATTTATCTATGCTTTCATTGTCATGTGGGAGTAGCGAAGCTGGTTATCGCGCTGGCCTGTCACGCCGGAGATCGCG
>CAMEXG010000003.1 GCA_945947045.1 uncultured Spirochaetales bacterium
AGATTTTTTGGGATATAGTTATTTATCGGGAATAAAGGTGACGGAGTATGGCACCATCTTCATCAAAGCCAATATTAAAAAAGATAAGACAGGATATGAAAGGAACTACTGGATTATCAAAGATGGAGAGAATCCAAAGCAGCTGACTTTTGATGGAAACGCAGGTTTTTTCACTGTGAAAGACAATAATCTTTATTTTCTTGCTAAGAGAAGCGAAGAAGAAAAGAAAGACGAAGATTCAAGCGTCATCTATGCTCTGCCCCTTGACGGAGGAGAAGCGCACCCTGAGACAAAAATAGACTCTCAGATCACCTCCTTCGACTTTATTTCCGACGACACTCTCATTGCCACAAAAAGTGTCGACAAAAGGACGGAGAATCTCTCCAAAGAAGAGAGGACGAAGATAGAAAAAGAATTGGAAGGATATGAGGATATTGAAGAGTGCGGTTTCTACCTTAACGGAGAGGGATATACAAACGGTAGGAGAAACAGACTCGTCTATATTAAAAATAAAAAGTGTGAAAGGGTCTTTGACGATGACTTTTCTCTTCAAAACTTCTCCCTCAGCCCTGACAAATCAAAGATTCTTGCAGTAGGCGAAACAAGAAAAAGCCCGAAAGAGCAGTTCTACTCTGAAATAAGAGAAGTCGACACCTCCGACTGGAGTTGGAAGACTATTCTTCCTTTAGGTCAATTGTCTGTTTACTGTGCATTCCACCTTGGGGAGAAGATCGTAGCCATAGGCAATACTATGGATAAATATGGCTTAAATCAGAATCCTGATTTCTTTACCGTGGAAAATGAAAAGATACACCTTTTGAAAAAATGGGGGGAGGCGATCGGAAACACTGTAGGAACAGATGTAAGATTTGGCGGAGGACAGAGTGTTGTAAGAGACGGAGAACAACTATACTTTACAACTACCCTCGACTACTCCTCTTATGTCTATAGAATTGATAATAAAGGAAACATTGAGAGTGTAATCGGAGATGAAGGAAGCGTCGACAGCTTCTCCGTCAAAGACGGAAAACTGATGTTTGTCGGAATGAGGGACCAAAAGCTTCAGGAGATATATAGCCAAGAGGAAGAATGCCTTACATCTTTCAATGACAAAATACTTGAAGGCAAATATGTGGCTGTCCCGGAAGAAATCCACTATGAAAACGATGGAGTCCAGTTTACTGGTTGGGTCATCAAGCCATATGGATATGAAGAAGGGAAAAAGTATCCTGCTATTTTTGATATCCATGGTGGACCGAAGACTGTATATGGCACTGTATTCATGCATGAAATGCAGTATTGGGCTAATGAAGGCTACTTCGTCTATTGGACAAACCCGAGAGGAGCCGATGGAAGAGGAGACGAATTTGCAGATATAAGAGGAAAGTATGGCACCATCGATTACAGCGACCTTATGAAATTCACAGATGTTGTTCTGGAAAAGTATCCTGACATAGACAAAGAAAGACTAGGAGAGACAGGAGGAAGCTACGGCGGCTTCATGTCCAACTGGATTCTTGGACACACTGATAGGTTTAAGGCGATAGCAACACAGCGCTCAATCTATAACTGGATTTCTTTCTGGGGGACAAGTGATATCGGTCCATACTTTGCAGAAGATCAATGTGCCGCCTCCATCAATAACATTGAGGGACTCTTTCACCGCTCCCCAATGGAAGAGATACTAAAAAATGCAAAGACTCCGACTCTTATCATTCACTCGGATAAAGATTATAGATGTCCTGTAAGCGAGGGGTATCAACTATATTCAGCCCTTGTGGAGAGGGGTGTAGAATCAAAGCTGATGCTCTTCCATAATGAGACCCATGAACTATCAAGAAGCGGAAAGCCTTTAAATAGAATCAAGAGACTGAAAGAAATCACAATTTGGATGGATAAACACCTGAAATAGAATATAGACATTTCGGCCCACTGTTGAATCATTTAGGATAATTGTTGATAATAAACTCAACATTGAGCCAATAGCTCTATGTAAAGGAAGGAAAAGAATGAATAAAAAATCTCCTGTCGTTACAATTGTCGCTATTGGAATCGGGGCAGCACTCTTTTTTGTGCTAGGTAGATTTGTCGCTATCCCAAGTCCTGTTCCAAACACAAACATTTCAATTCAGTATGGTCTTTTGGCCTTCATGGCTACACTCTTTGGACCAATTGCAGGTCTTTTGATCGCTTTCATCGGCCACGCACTCATCGACTTCTCCTATGGTTGGGGTATCTGGTGGAGCTGGGTCATTGCAAGTGGCGTAGCAGGTCTTATAATGGGTCTGGGCACAAAGAAAGTCGATATCGAGAAGAATGGCTTTGAAAAGAAAGACATCGTCGTTTTCAATATCACACAGGTTGTTGCACACCTTATCGCTTGGGGTGTTGTCGCTCCTATTTTAGATATCCTCATTTACTCAGAGCCAGCTAACAAAGTATTCTTGCAGGGCTTGGTAGGAGGAATAGCAAACATTGTAACTACAGCCATCGTAGGAACTCTTCTTGCCGTCGCTTTTGCTGCAGCAAAGCCAAAGGCTGGTAGCTTGAAGAAAGAAAACTAAGTTTTTCTGCTTTAGAAAGGGGAATGGATTTTTTCATTCCCCTTTTTTTGTTATCCTTCTTCTGTCGAGGTAATCGTGGAAGAAAGTATTATTAGCTTCAAAAACTTTGGTTTTAAGTATACAGCTCAGGCAGAGCCTACTCTAAAAGGAATCAATTTAGATATTCACAAGGGAGAGAAAGTTCTTATTTGCGGTCCATCCGGCTGTGGTAAGTCTACTCTTTTTAATTGTCTTAACGGACTTATTCCTGCTTCCTACTCCGGTGATGCCACAGGGGATCTGATAATCAAAGATAATAGCTTCAGGAATCTAGATATATTCTCTCTTTCCAAGATTACTGGGACTGTCCTCCAGGACTCTGACGGTCAGTTTATAGGGCTGACTGTCGGCGAAGATATCGCTTTTGCAATGGAAAACGACATCGTACAACTGGAGGAAATGAAAGAAAGAGTTGTTGAAGCAGCAAAAAAAGTCGGGATAGAGTCATTCTTAGACCATGCTCCACATGAACTCAGCGGCGGACAGAAACAGAGGGTGTCCCTGGCTGGCGTCATGGTAGATGACGTAGAGATATTTCTTTTCGATGAACCCCTGGCAAATCTGGATCCTGCCTCAGGAAAGAAAACGATAGAACTGATCGATCAGATTCATAAAGATACCGGAGCGACTATTATAATAGTAGAGCACAGAATCGAAGATGTTCTCCACTGCAGTGTAGATAGAGTCGTATTAATGGGTGAAGGCTCTATTATATTGGACACTACTCCAGATAAGCTTCTTTCTTCCGACTCCCTCATTAAGAATGGTATCAGGGAGCCTCTATATGTTACAGCTCTCAAATACGCAGGAGTCGAGATAAAAGAAGAAATGAAACCCGGAATGATCGACTCACTTATCCTAAGTAATCAAGACAAGCAGAAAATAAAAGAATGGATGGAGAGCATCCCCGACAAACCCCAGGTGGACGACAGACCTTTGTTATTGGAGACGAAGGATCTTTCTTTCAGCTACCCTAATGGAAAAAAAGCTCTGAAAGATATCAACTTCTCTATAAAAAAAGGAGAGATGATGAGTATAGTCGGCCGTAACGGAGCGGGAAAGAGTACTTTCTGCAAAGTTATATGCGGTTTCGAGAAAGAGAGCGAGGGGAAAATCTATCTTAGCGGCAGCGACATATCGAATCTATCTATAAAAGAAAGGGCGGAGAAGATTGCCTACGTAATGCAGAACCCCAATCAAATGATCACCAAGCCCATGATAAAGGATGAAGTGGCGTTGGGCCTTGTTCTGGATGGAAGATATAGCGAGGAAGAGATAAACAAAAGAGTCGACGAGGCATTAAAGGTATGCGGTCTCTATCCCTTTAGATCCTGGCCTATCAGCGCCCTATCCTTTGGACAGAAAAAGAGAGTCACAATAGCAAGTATACTTGTTATGAGACCTCCTGTAATTATTCTCGACGAACCTACTGCAGGACAGGATTTCAGACACTACACCGCGATCATGGAGTTTTTGAAGAGCCTTAATGAAATGGGTTATACAATTATTCTCATTACTCACGACATGCATCTAATGATCGAGTACTCTGATAGGGCTGTAGTCTTCACTGAGGGAGAAATGATAGCGGATAGTAAAAGCGAGATGATTCTTACGGATGACGATCTTCTTGAGAAAGCCAGCCTAAAACGTACCAGTCTGTCTGATCTTGCGAAGCTTGTAGGCGTCGACGAAACCATGTTTATTAGAAAGTTCATTAAGTTTGACAGGGAGGTGAGAAAATGAGCGGAGTATTTAATTATATTAATCGTAAATCCCCTATCCACACCCTTACAGGAGCTTCAAAGTTAATCGTTTTGATCCTATGGTCTTTGGCGGCAATGACCACATTCGATACGAGGCTCCTACTTGTTCTTCCTGTCTTTTCATTGATTCTCTTCAAGATATCAGGAATAAAATATAAAGACGTATCCTTCGTAATAAACTTTACTCTAGTCTTTATGATTCTCAATAATGTCCTGATCTTCCTATTTTCGCCTGAACATGGCGTATCTATATATGGAACGAGACATGTTGTCTGGAATGGAATCGGAAGATGGACAGTGACGAAGGAACAGCTCTTTTATCAGTTGAACGTAGTATTAAAGTATATTGCAACCATTCCTATAGTAATACTGTTTGTCTCCACTACAGATCCAAGCGAATTCGCCTCTTCTCTCAACAGAGTGGGAATAAGTTATAAAATTGCATACTCCGTATCTCTCGCCCTCAGATATATTCCGGACATACAGAGAGAATACCACGAAATATCTGTTGCACAGCAGGCGAGAGGCTTGGAACTGAATAAGGAAAAAGAAGGTCTGATCAAGAGGCTGAAGTGTGCTGCGACACTTCTATTTCCTCTCATCGTATCATCAATGGAGAGGATCGAAGTCATAGCAAATGCCATGGAGTTGAGAGGCTTCGGGAAGAATAAGAAGCGTACTTGGTACTCTTCCCGCCCATTCAGGAAAGGAGATTATTTAGCCATCATTGCTTCCAGTGCAATAATGCTCATCTCCATTCTTTTAAATGTTGTAAACGGAGGAAGATACTATAATCCTTTTATTTAAGATCAACATCTCTTAAAAGATATTCTCCATCCTTCCCCTGTCTTTACACCATAAAGGTCTGTAAATGAACCTTGGTTTACTGCAATAGCCACGTCAAGTAAGCTATTAACATAAATCAAGCTTTCACCCTTCTCTACTTGAGTGAAGTTCTTACAGAAAGGTAGAACGGCACCGTAGACGGTTCGGTCTCTATACTCGATGTCTACTCTTATTCTATCTCCGTACTTAAATCCCGCATCGGAGAAAAGTGTATCGGAGATATTCGTCCAAATAG
The DNA here is from genome assembly GCA_945947045.1 of uncultured Spirochaetales bacterium. GTDB lineage: Bacteria > Spirochaetota > Spirochaetia > Sphaerochaetales > Sphaerochaetaceae > Ornithospirochaeta. The sequence goes on from CAMEXG010000003.1 coordinate 5,448, forward strand.
AGCCGTAGCGAGTATCGAGAATATCGATGGAACCTGTAATCTTCCCGTTCTCGACTGTAGGATCATTCATCTCCAGCATTACAACCTGGTTATCTAAAAGAGGTCCCACCTCATCGAAGGAGATTATACCAGAGGCAAGCCTGGCTCCTGTATAAGCATATACGTCACGGCCATAAAAAGTATAAGACTTCTGACTGTCTTTAAGACGGTTTGTCGTTTCGCTTATTCTTCTCCTCTCCACAATTCCTATGCCTTTCGACACATGGGAGAGTGTTCCGTTATCCGGGGTGACGATGATATGACCGGTGGAGAGAAGTACGGCGACGCTCTCTCTATCACTGCCTACTCCCGGGTCGACTACACAGACAAATACCGTGCCTGGTGCCCAATACTCTACAGTCTGGATAAGTCTATAACTGGCTTCCCAGATATTAAACTGGGGTATTTCATGGGTAAGGTCCTCCAGCTTCAAGGTCCTATCCACTTGGTCGGCAACTCCATGCATTGCGCTTACCGCACCATCGGAATAACCGAAATCAGAGAGAAAAACAACTGTCTTACGATCCTTCCAAGGAGCCTTTTCTTTTAGAGCTTCAACCTCTTCCCTTTTCATTTTCTTACTCCCATCGATGCTATGGCTTTTGCAATCTTCTGTTGATTTTTCTCATCATCTCCTGCAGACCCGAAATCATCTGCATCACGGAAGAGGAAAGAATCCTCCACTTCGAAACCAAGATTCTCCAGAACCCACTGTGTATGTTTCAAAGCCTCTTCGTAGCCCTTGCTCTTTACATATTGGAACATAATCAGGATTGCTTTTTTACCGCTCTTTTTTGCCTTTTGATCCCCAGGATTGCCTTTGATCATCGGATAGCATCTATCTGTAAAGATCTTCATCAAAGAACTCATGTCTTTAAAGAAGACAGGTGAAAGAAATACAACAAAATCACAATCGTCAAGAAGCTTGATGATCCATCTCATGTCATCATCCTGAAGGCACTCGTCGTTTCTTCTGCACCAAGCGTCACCCATGCAAGGATGGATGTCCATCTCACTTAAGTTTACTCTCGCCACCACGGCATCAGGCCAACGGGAGAGGATCTCCTTATAGATAAAGTTTGCTGCATGGGAAGAGTTTCCGTTTTCCCTTGCACTTGCATTTACTATTGCCACTTTCATTTTTTATCTCCTTAAATCTGGACGAAGTGCCATTGCACCTTTGAGATATACCATAACCGGCTTTTTATTCATCTTTTTCTCTACTTCGATCAAAACTCTTATTGTTAGAGGAAGCATATTCTCAACAGTAGCCTCCTGGACACAGAAAAGTGGAGTATGAGTGGAGTATCCCCCCTTTCTTGCAGCGGCTGCTGCGTTTCTCTTTGTTATATCTTGTGTTTGGGAAAACAATGTGAACACCACATCATCTTCTGTAATATCATTTTCTTTATAAATGGCGTCCAGCATCTCTTTGACAGCACTGTCTACATCAACGGCACTGTTACTGTCTGCAGTGACTGCACCGCGGATAGCCCATACTTTTCTATCTTCAGCTTCCATAAGAAAAGCCTCCTGTGATCAGAGTGTTTACAGCATCAAGTATTATTGAAATCAGGAAATAAACCAAAAGTCTAATAACCGTCTTTACTATCGGGCTTATGACCAAGACCTTTGAATAGCAGGAACACAGTATAGCTCCGGATATTACCCAGAGACCTTCCAAGAATATTGTCCACCCCATAACCATCTGCGTCACAGTAATTACTGACACAAGTCTCTCTTGTACGGGAAAGTAAAGAAAAAGCACAAAAAGAAGGGCAAGGAACATATAAAGAGTCATAAGATAGGTGTGGACCCTTGATGAAAACTCAATTATTCTCCGTAATTCCAACATACCCCGATATTACCACGAGAAGGAAGGAGAAACAACAAGGGGGAAAGAGGTGACTGCATTACATTTCATAAATAAAGTGGTCAAATAGTTAGTTTTTCGGAAAATTGAGAATTTTTAAAAATAATTGATGCTTACACAACAAAAACAGTGATAGACTCATTTATACCTAATCTTTTTATTTGGAGACTGATATATGAATGACATTTTTTCCACTCTTGGTTTTAAAGCAGCAGATATACTCCTGCCAAAAAAGGGAATAGACTGTGAAAAATGGGCTGTCGTAGCCTGTGACCAATATACATCACAACCAGAGTATTGGGAGAGTCTTTCTCAGTTTGTAGGAGACAGCCCAAGTACTCTCAGACTCATTTATCCTGAAGTATATCTAGATAGAGGAGATAAAGAGGCTATCATCTCTTCTATCAACGAGAACATGAACAAATATCTTGAGGAAGATGTCTTTACTCTCTACAAAGACTCTTTCATCCTGGTAAAAAGAGATACTGAAAGTGGCACAAGATATGGTTTGATGGTGGCTTTGGATCTTGAAGCATACTCCTATGCAAAAGACTCAAGGACCCTTATCAGAGCGACAGAGGGTACAATCCTCTCCCGAATTCCACCAAGAAAAGAGATAAGAAAAGATGCCCCAATTGAGCTGCCCCATATCATGGTTCTTATTTCAGACAAAGAGAGATCTATCATCGAGCCATTGAGAGACAAGAGGGATTCTCTCAGCGTGGTCTATGATACAGACTTAAATAAAAACGGCGGTCATCTCACAGGATATTTGGTAGACGGCAATGAAGATAAAGATAAAATCGCCAATGCATTCAAGGCCCTATATGACGCCCTTGATCCAAAGAATCCACTTCTATTTGCAATGGGTGACGGAAACCACTCTCTTGCTACGGCAAAGTCTTGCTGGGAAGATATAAAGAAAGATCTCTCTGAGGAAGAGAAAAAGAATCATCCTGCCAGATTTGCACTCGTTGAACTTGAGAACATCTTCGACAGTGGCCTCCAATTCGAACCAATACATAGAGTTTTCTTCAACATCGATGACAACTCTTTCGATTCCCTCCTCTCTCTGTATGCAACATTCACCAAAGAAGAAGTCGCTACAAGAGACGAGATGGAAAAGAAAATCAACACACCTGGCCAACACTTTGGACTAGTTAAAGGCGAAAAGTTCTATGTCTATACTGTAGAAAAAGGCGAAAAAGCCATTGCAGCGGGAACTATTCAGCTTGTAATCGACAAGATGTTGGAAGAGAAGAAAGGCGAAGTCGACTACATCCACGGCGTCGATGTAACAATAGAAATCGGAAAGAGAGAAGGAAACTTGGGCATCGTTCTTCCAGATGTATCAAAAGACAACTTCTTCTCAGACATGCTGAAAGATGGAGCATATCCAAGAAAGACATTCTCCATCGGCCATGCAAACGAAAAGAGATACTATATGGAAGCAAGAAGAATTAAATAATTAGGCTCTCCGGAACCTTATACTTACCCTGTCTAATAATACGGCAGGGTCTTTTTGTTGCATCCAAAAGGGTGCTACTCTCTCCCTTTACTATGTTTTCCTTCCTTACTATAAAATCCACCTTCTCTGAAAACACAGGGTAAATATCTTCAAAAGTCTCCAAAGAAGGCTTTCCTGATATATTTACGCTTGTGGAGAACAATGGACCGGTCTCTGACAAGAGAGAAGAGAGATACTTGTCGTCAGGAACCCTTACAGCAAGAGTATCTCCACCCTTTGTAGGTAGAATCACAGTAAGGGGCGACGGCCAAAGTGACAATATTTCATCGGGGACGATAAGTCCTAAACTCTCCAGCGAGTTCTTGTCCGACAGTACAATCAGCTTCTTAGACTGCGGCCTCTCCTTTATTTCATAGATTCTTTCCATTGCTTCTTCCGTCACCAATGAACTGATGCCATAAATCGTATCGGAAGGAATAATTCCAACCTCCCCATTTCTCAGTCTTTTTATAGTATCTTCTATGTTGTTTACTTCAATTATCGCTGCCATAGTCAGTGTTCTCCCTGTTATTTTTGTTCTTCTTTTTAAAAAAGAGAGGAACTATCGATATGAACATAAAATAAATGAAAGTGGGGACGAGAGCCCAGAGTGCACACTCCCAAAGCTTTAGCCCTTCATATTCTTTTATAAGAGTTTTAGATTCATATCCATTAATACTCTCATCGTCATCAAAAGAGTAGATTAACTCCAAATCTTTATTATCTCTTTCATTTCTATATTCATTTCTTTCTCTAAGAAGAGAAAGCTCCATTTCTCTTTCTTTTGCCTCGGCGTCAAGTATACTTAGATTACTTTTCATGGTCTTTCTCTCAAAATAGCCGTTTTCACCCCAATAAAGTGTCACCAACATGAAAGAAAGAAGAAAAAAGAAAACCATAGTTAATAATTTGAATCTTGTAAACATATCACCCCGAGCATATAATAATATATAACATCTCGACGTGAAACAACACGTCTCTGGAGGGCAAAATGGCAAAAGCCAGAAAGACATGGAAACTTGTGCTGACAAGCATAATTCTATCCATCATCATCCTTGCTGCCTTTACTGCAGTCTTCATTACTCTTATTGTTCCTTCTTATGACATTACAAGGGAACAGATATATAACGTGCTGACAAAAGCACTGCCTATTCTCATAGGCCTTGTGTTTTTGGAAATTGCACTTATTTCATCCCGAAGAGGAGACGACGATTATCGTGACAACATCGATAAACTTGCTCCCAATTCCTATGACTCTCCTCTCTACTCAGCTCCTGTGGACGACCCAAACTCTCCTTCTGGCGTCAATGCCGCAGAATTTGATAGACATATGCAGTACACTCAGGTAAAAGAGATTATCAAAGAGGTTCCTGTCGAAGTCGTCAAAGAAGTAGTAAAAGAAGTTCCAAGAGAAATAATCAGGGAGATCCCTGTTCCTGTAGATAGAATTGTTGAAAAACCAGTGGAAGTGGTCAAGGAAGTCTTGAAGGAAGTTCCTATCGAAGTCGTCAAGGAAGTCCAGGTTCCTGTAATTAAAGAGATTCCAGTGGAAAAAATTATTGAGAAACCTGTCGAAGTCATAAAGGAAGTTCCTGTTGAAAAGGTAGTCGAAAAGATTGTGGAAGTACCTGTCGAGACAGAAAAAGAGGTTCCTGCCGAAGCAGAAATCATTATCAAGCATGACTGTAAGCCGGTTGAAATCAAGGTTCCTGTGGATAGAATTGTCGAGAAGGAAGTTCCTGTCGACGTAATTAAAGAGACAATCATCGAAAAGGCGACAGGAGAAGGTGAAGTCAAGGAAGTTCCTGTTGAAAAGATCGTAGAAGTTCCAGTTGAGAAGATTGTTGAAAAGGTAGTCGAAGTTCCGGTTGAGAAGGTTGTTGAGAAGATTGTAGAAGTACCGGTTGAGAAGATTGTTGAAAAGGTCGTCGAAGCACCAGTTGAGAAGATTGTTGAAAAGATTGTTGAAGTGCCGGTTGAAAAGATTGTCGAGAAGGAAGTCGAAGTACCTGCTCCAGTCGAAGAGGAGCCGGAACTAAGCGTTAAGGAAGCAATCGACGAAGAAATCGCAGCTTCAAGAAACGGAAGCTATCCACTTGTTATTGCAGTATTCGGTAATGGAAGCGAAGAAAGAGTCTCTGAAGTCTTCGATGTTCCTGCTCTTTCAATGGATGGCAGAGTCTACGCTATTCTTCCATATACTAGAGCAAAAGACGTACAGTCCAAGGTCAAGGAACTTGATGGTAAGTCTCTTGTCGTTACAGCCCGCCATAACGCAGACTCAGTAATCAAAGAACTCTCAAAATAGTTTTTGAATTATGATTATTTATGGCCTCGGAGAAATCTGAGGCCATTATCTTTAGGACATTAAGCGGGAATCCTCGGCAATTCAATTGCCAAGTAATTCACCCTTTTAATGGTATTTCGAAAGTCATTCTGTCTTTAGTGAGTACGGTGTTTGGGAAAATACTCTTCGCTTCATTTAACAGGACTTTCAATTCTCTATCAGAATACCTTGGGGAATAGTGCTGAAGACATAACAATTCCGATCTGCTGTCTCTTGCTATCATTGCCGCTTCCAAAGCCGTCATATGCTTCTTTTCCCATGCACTCTCCCTCAACTCGTCTTCAAACATTCCTTCACAAAAGAGAATATCAGAGTCATGTACGTAATCTGCAATTTCAGGAAAGTATAAAGTGTCGGTGACATAGCTGAACTTTCTTCCGCTTCTCCTTTCACCCATCACCATATTGGGAGTTATGGTACTGCCATTATCCAATACTATACTCTCACCTCTCTGTAAACGACCAAACAAAGGTCCCTTAGGTACGCCTAAAGCAATAGCTTTCTCTGGGTAAAACTCACCTTTTCTATAATCCTCTACAAGAGAGTATCCTACACAAGGCTTTGTGTGATCCAAAGGAAAACAGTTTATCGAGAAATCTTCACCTCTATATATCTCTCCTGGCTCTACAGGGAAAAACTTGATCTCATAGTTAATGTACATATCCAGGATTCTTCTTGAAGCCTCAATATACTCACCAAGTTTCTGGGGACCATAGATATATAAAGGCTCTTCTCTATCCACTTGGCTAGAGAGCATCAATAAACCAGGAAGCCCGGTAACATGATCAGCATGCATGTGGCTGATGAATATGGCACTGATCTTCTTCCAGCTAAGATTAAGCATTTTCAATGAAACTTGTGTACCTTCACCACAATCAAATAAAAACAACTCTCCTTTTCGACGAAGGAGAACGGAGGTGAGGAATCTACCTGGAAGGGGCATCATTCCACTTGTGCCCAAAGAAAAGACTTCTAAACTCATACTGAAAAAGGGTATCACGCAAAAGAAAAATATTCGAGAGGGAAAGGGAATTATGCCTCATATGTTACTCTAGAGAGCTCTTTTTCTTTTCTGATAGATATAAACAGAGTAAGAAGGGACAGTAATGCCATGGCAAGAATCATAAGAATTATCGCAGACCATGGGACCTTCACAGAAAAAGAAGAAATATAATACTCCACAAGCCCTGGATTAGATATTGCAACAGCTTTTATCAGGAGGGGGGAAAGAGAACCAAGAACCAATCCGATAATTGTTCCCAGAAGAGACGCCGCCATAACACTTCGTAGTGATAGTATCAAGTAAATCCTTCTGATCCTCTCTTTTGCCATTCCGAGAATAGAAAGGGCGGCTATGTCCCTCCAATCTCTAGATAAATATACATGTACTATGTCTGTGGAAAAGAATGCGGCAAGAAGTGCAACGGAAACAAGTATTACATAGAGAATAGTGACGCTCTGCTGGACATTCAGATATAGAGATGAATACTTATCTTTATAAGTTTCGCACCATATGTTCTTCTCCCATAGTTCCTGGGCTCTTTTATCTGTTTCATTGTTGTCTTGAAGAACGACTTCCCACTCTCCGTCTCCTCCCAGGAGAGAGTAATCTACATAACAAAGGTACCTATCAAGTTGGGCATAACCGGAGTCAAAGATACCTGTCACAGTCACCAACACAGGTCTTGCTCTATTTTTCTCTTCTTCATAGACCATTAGAGTCATAGTGTCTCCAAAGTCCAACTTCATTCTTTCCGCCAGTGTTTTTGATACTATTATGGGGTTTCTTGCCGTCGACTCTATTGTACTAAGCTTAAGGGTCTCACCTCTCTCTCCATAAAAATACCCGTCTTCTATACCCTTAATATTCACAAGGCTCTTGCCGTCATCGGAAAAGACCACTCCGCTGGATGTATTTACATGATACTTATACGCCCCATCCCAACCTGAAATGTCATAGTCGTCATATAAAACGATGTTTCCAGATCCAAGCATTACTATCATTCTGTCTATGGCTGTGGTCATAGAAGAGATGAACACCATTGCAAAAACCAGCAATGCAGTAATAAGAACTATTAAAAGAGCGGGAACCAGGCTATTTAGTGTCCATTTCACTCCCATGCCCCTTCCCTCTTTTCGTTTTAAATATAGTCCTTCTCCATCATTTCTCATTCAACACTCCGCCAGACAAAACATATACTTTATCAGCCCTTTCTGCAAATAGAGGGTTATGGGTGACAAGAATCAAACCTCTTTTTGTTTTCTTTACACTCTCTATTAACAACTCCTCGATTACTCTACTTGTCTTCTCGTCCAAGCTACCTGTAGGCTCATCTGCAAATACTACGCTGGGCTCTGTAATAAGAGCTCTTGCAATGGCACTGCGCTGTCGCTCGCCTCCGCTGAGTTTATTGGGTCTATGATTCTTTCTTTCTTCAATACCCACCATCTTCAAGTACTCTTCTGCTTTCTCGAAGGCTACCTTTTTCTTTTCACCCTTAATCATTAAAGGCATCGCAACATTCTCCAATGCGGAGAAGTCTTCCAACAGCATGGAGTTCTGGAATACAAAACCCATTTTCTCATTTCTTAGCCTAGGGAGATCCTTTTCTTTCAACAAATCGGTATCTATGCCTTCATAGAATATTTTCCCCCCGTCTTTCGGGGAAAGCAATGCAAGAAGAGATAATAATGTAGACTTTCCACAACCACTTTTTCCTGTAATGGCGATTGTCTCTCCAGGAGATAAAAGAAGATTAATATCTTCCAGAATCACCAGTTTTCCTTCTTTCCCTTCACTAGGATAAGACTTGGATAAATTCTCAACCCGCAATAGTTCATTTGACATGGATCACCTCCCATAGAGGTCTCTTATTTCTCTTTTTGTTTTCAAAATAAATCGATAGGCTTGTTACAACAACCAAAAATAGTGAGAAGAAAACCATAGAACCATAACTCATGGACAGGGTCATATCCATTATAGATGGAGATTTTACGCTTATATACTCCACAAGTATCAGGGAAAGGCGACCAAAAACTAGTCCTATGATTATACCCAGAAGTAACATAAAGAAGAAGGACAACTCCATCATCAACAGAATCTTTCTTTTCTTCATACCCAATATTTCAAGCTCAGCACACTCTTTATCGTGGCTGGAAACGAAGATTCTCACTGACTGCCTGATTGAAACCAATATTATTACAAATAAAAGGGAAAGGACTGTATACATCATCGCCTTTTCCACAAAGAAAGCAGCATAGAGGCTGGACTCCTGATCTTTCCATGTCTTGTATTCAAAAGAAAGGCTTTTTAATGTTTTCTCGCACTCTTTTATATCTACGTTTTTTATAGCTGTCAGGAAAAATACTGTTTCATCAGCTTCTTCTATAGGAAGAAACAAGGTAGTTTGATCAAATTCCGTCCCTACATTGGTCCAGTAGATACCGCTTATCGGGAACTCGAAGTTCTTCATCGTGGTTGCAGCCTTCCCCTTTTTTAACATTGAAAGACTTACTTTACCGTCAGAGGAGCGAAACAAAGAGTAGGGAACTAAAAGAGAAGAGGTGTCTCCGAAGATAATATTCAGTCCTCCGTCGTAATCGGAGGAAATATATCTAACATTATAAGCTCCATTACCAGAAAGGGCTTCTCCCTCTCCATATTCAAATATGGTGCTGTCTGGAAATAGGGCCTTAAGCTCCTCTTGATGTCTTCCTTCAACAACGATATCGAAGCTTCTTACTTCTCTAATGTCTTCAAATCTTCCATTCTGAAGATAATCCATTATGGAGATCACCACATTCACAACTATAAGAGATAAAGCAATCGCCACAACGGCTCTTATTGCTCTGTCTCTTTGTTTGAAGGATGGAGAAAAACTATATCTGGAGGAAAGAAAGGGAATCATAAACCTATTGCCTCCAATATTCTTTCTCCATCTCTATCAAAGTGAAAGATATAACGTGGAACTCCATCAATATACCTAGTCTCTTCAAAAGTTCCGTCAGGGAGAGGTTTTCTAACACTTTTTATTGCAAGAGAAGAATCATAGGAATAAATAGAAGACACCTTGCCGTCAATATACTCAGTCTTTATTCTCCCCTCTGTATTCTCTTCTATCGTCTCTTTTAAGGAACCGTCCTCGTCATAGGAGTAAGTAACGACAGATAGTTCTCTCTTTTTTTCAATTAATCTTCCGTTACCGTCATAAATAGAAGTAACGATGACTCCGTCCTCTTTTTTTTCCTCGCTGTATCCCCCGTCTTCATTCCATATTTTTTCACTCTTCTCTTCCTCCTCTTCCATAAGAAAGGTCTCAAGAGTGCCCTCTACCATTTCATATATGGCAGATTCTGAGAAATACATAGGATTTCCATTCTTTTTTATAGCCAAAACTACACCGTCAGGAGTTCTGATATACTCATTATTCTCCACAACCACAGAGTCAATCGAACGAGAAAAAGAAGAGAGAAGAGAACCGGTATAATAATAGTTATACTCCTCAATTCCACTATCCCTCTTAATAATCTTTCTTATTAATTCCCCATTCTCCCCAAAAAAGTACCTTATACTTTCTTCTCTACCCTTTTCTTCATATCCGTCAGGATACTCAGTCCTTACATTCTCCACTTCCCCGTTAAAGTATAAAGTGGAGACGCCATCACCATCTACTCTCTCCCACCCTTTATTGTCTTGAACTTCTTTTTCAAAAAGCTTCTGTCCAATGGCATTGGAACTCCACACGCTTCCAAATAGAAGTGCAGGAAAAAGTAGAAATAAATGGAGAGAGAGAAGGAGTTTTCCCATAATTATTTATCCAAGCCGATAAGTGCATCCAGATATTCTTCCTTATCGAAAGGATGAATATCATCATACCCCTCTCCAGTCCCCACAAATGCAATAGGAAGGCCCAGGTTCTTTCCAATCTGGACAAGAGCCCCGCCCTTTGCGGCAGAGTCATATTTAGTGAGAATTACACCGTCCAGTTTCACAGCCTGGTTGAACAACAACGCTTGGGAGAGACCATTCTGACCGGTTGTTGCATCTATTACTATGAACTTCTTGTAGTTTTCTTCTTTTACGCCTCTACCCTTTACGATCTTATCCATCTTCTGGAGTTCTCTCATAAGGTTCTCTTTATTATGCATTCTACCTGCAGTATCTGCCAGAACCAGATCATCTCCTTGTGCGATTGCGGATGTGACGGCATCATATACCACGGCTCCTGGATCCGAGCCCATCTTCTGCTTCACAATTCTCATACCGAGTCTTTCAGCGTGAATATCCAACTGATCAACAGCAGCTGCACGGAAAGTATCCGCTGCGGCAAGGAGGACTTTTCCTCCCTTCTTTGTATACCACTTGGCCATCTTCGCTATGCTGGTGGTCTTTCCCACACCGTTGACGCCAAGAATCATAAAGACATTAAGTCCATCCTTTAATTCCACATCATAAGAGTGGATATATTGGCTCAAAAGCTCCTTCATGAGTTTCTGTAAATCTACAGCATCAACTAGATTCTTGGCTTTAGCTTCCTTACGCAATGTCTCTATGATTTCATCTGTGAGTCTTGCTCCCAGATCCCCTTCAATCAGTGTATCCTCCAATTCTTCAAAGAAAGCCTCATCTATCTTTCTTGAGGAAAACAACTGCTTTATCTTAGCACTGAACTTTGAAAAGAGTCCCATAATAAATATTCCTTATATTCCTTGACCTGCACTGCTATAGTAGTCTATGGCAGTACAGACTAGATTAATCAATGATACTATCGAGATACCTTCGAAAACAACCTTAAGTGCATTCCGTCCTGTGGAAGCATTAATATTTTCTACGGCACGAATGGCTGTATATCCACCAAACGATAGAAGAGAAGTGAAGATTGAACGGTAAAAATCGTTTTTCTTCTCCATTATTATATCTTCATCATCCATCCAAAGTGGATTCAATTCTACGTCTACTCTTTCATCCACTCTGTTCGATTGGTATGTAAGGATAGAAAAACTAGGAGAAGAGAGGGAAATCGTATATGGAGAGTAAATAGACTGGATGTATTTATTGTCTCTAAATTCTCCGTTTATTCTCATATCCACACTCCAAGGAATCGTAGATATATATAAACTATGAGAATCGAGAGGAGAAAGAGTAAGGTTAATATCTCTCTCTTCGCCGACCTCTATTACCTCTGTCTTATGAGAGTAACCAGAAGAGGAAAGGGAAAATGTATGGGGGCCATTCTCCAAAACTATCAAATCTGTGGAGTTGGTTTTAACATTGCCGTCAATAGTAATCGAAACAGACGGCACATTTACATTTATATGGTGCCAGTTATGATTAGACGACAATAGATGGGTAGTAAAGTAATCGACAAGAGCCTCCTCTTCGTAGTTATAGAGGCTATTAGTATAAAAGGCCTTTCTGATTATCTCCCCGTTATAGATTACTTCTATTTCTCTTATGGTACCTTCCCCTTCGCATTTTACATAAATCAAGGCATCAAGATTATTCTGAGTCAGCAAATACTCATAAGTATCTCTGTCTCCTATCCTCAAAAGAGAAGAATAATCGGAAAAAGAAGTATTCACCTTCTCTATTTCAAGTCTTTCAGAAAGAGATACAGGAGACTGGGTGAGAGAGGAAATGGACCTATAGTTTTCTTCCTCATAGTATTCAGCTTTTTTCTTCTCCGTCTTTATCCTTTCGTTTCTTTCCATTCTTTCACTGACGCTTTCTAATATTCTTTCATCATCCACGTAAGGCATAAGAGATATGACACTATCCAAAAGTGCCACATAATCATCATTTTCACCTAATATAGAATAACGCCAACTCTCTGCCCCAAGAGGACAGAGAGTCAAGATAAACACCAAGATTATCAAAAATCTTCGATTAAAGATTATTTTCCTTGGCGTAATGGAGATAGCTTTCGATAAAGTCGTCAATTTCACCATCCATGACAGCCTGGATATTTCCTGTGCTGTAGTTTGTTCTGTTGTCTTTAACCAGTGTATATGGCTGGAATACATAGGAGCGGATCTGGCTACCCCAAGCAATGTCCTGCTTTGCTATGGCATTAGCTTCCTTTTCCTTTTCCTTCTCCTTCTGATAATACTCATAAAGCTTAGCCCTCAGCATCTTGAAGGCTACATCTTTATTCATGTACTGGCTTCTTTCATTCTGACACTGAACTACAATACCGGTGGCATAGTGTGTGATTCTTACAGCAGAGTCTGTCTTGTTGACATGCTGTCCACCTGCACCGCCGGCCCTGTATGTATCGAGTCTATAGTCTTCCGGCTTGATTTCGATCTCTATATCGTCATCTACCTCGGCTGAAGCGTAGACTGAAGCAAATGATGTGTGTCTTCGCTTTGCAGCATCATATGGGCTTATTCTTACCAGTCTATGGACGCCGGCTTCTCCCTTAAGATATCCGAAAGCATAGTCGCCTGAGACTTTCATAGTGACACTCTTGATTCCACCTTCGTTTTCTTCAAGGTCCAGGATTTCACATTTAAAGCCATGGCGTTCCGTCCATCTGGTGTACATTCTCATAAGCATACTTGCCCAGTCGCTGGCTTCGGTACCACCTGCCCCAGCATGGATAGAAAGGTAAAGATTGTTTTTATCGAACTTACCGTCGAGGAGAGTCTTTACTTTAAGTGGTCTGAACTTCTCTTCAAGTGCCGTAATCTGATTCTGAAGCTCCATTCTCAAGTCTTCGTCTTCTTCACTCTTATATAACTCGATAAGTTCCCCCAGATCATCTATCTCTCCAATAATCTCTTTCCATGGATAATAGCTGTCTTTAAGAGAGTTTAGACGCTGGAATGTCTTTTCAGCATTTTCAGGATTGTTCCAGAAATCTGGAGCTGCAGTTTCTTCTTCGATTTTCTTTATTTCGTTTTCAGTCCCCGCCTGTTCAAAGACGCCTCCATACATTGTAGGCTTCTTCTTTTATGTCTTCAAATTGTGCTTTGTTTTCAATGAACATATATTATTCTCCTATATTCTTATTCTTTTTTCTGTCCTTGTACTCGCATAACCAACCTATAGGTTACCGATTCATACACCTCTGCTTCAAGAGGGAAAGTAAAAACAATCTTTCTTCCCAGAGAGAATTCTTCTTCTCCGAGGGCAGTCACTTCCTTAGTCTTTATATTTTCCTCAGTAAGATTAAAGGTTGACGTACTGGAAAATATAACCTGAAGATCATCCTCCATTTTTGATGAATACTTTACTGTCTTCGCTCTTACAACACCTTTTGTAACCATGTCCATTCGTTGCTCCGGACCGGAAATTGAAGCGTCATCCATAGAGAGATATATAACCAAAGAATAATTTCCTTCTATTCTCGATACAGAGTTATTGGTCAAAAGAACATCAAGGATAAAGGTTGAGGCCCTCATTTTGTATCTTTTGGATAATAAGAAAGGAAGGGAATCATTTTCAATCAAAAACTCTATTTCACTTCTTTTTTTATCAAGAGGCTCATAAGAGAACATCTCGTCCTGTGTATCCCATTCATTGTCACCTATTTGGATGATATCCGAAAAAGACTTATTCAAAGAACCCACAGGAATATTCCTATCCAAAGGAAGTCTGGAATCGAAGATATTTATTTTCTGAGGAATAAAGTCAAATTCAGGGGATGAAGCACCTTTGGGAGAAATAATGGAAAGATAAGAATTGTTTGACATTACAATGTCAGGGCGTTGTATATCTTCCCAATCCAACTCCCTGTATGCAGGAGCCTCAGTGTACTCAATAAAGAAACTTTCAGCTCCAATTATGCTTTCCCAGAAGGATCGTCTCGTCCTATAGCGCATAGGAGAGAGCTGGACATCATGAATAAACAAAGGCCCTGTAGCCACATTGAAAAGTGCTGTAGACACATCTTTCTTCAAGAGTCTGTTTGTTCTGGACTGAGTTCCCTCGGCAAGTGTAATGTATCTGTTATAGAGGTAACGATAACTGTCGTTATAGACTAAGAGCTCATTAAAGGTAGAGAAAGAATACTTGAGGCCGTCACGTCCATACCATCCCTGAGGAAGATATCCTGGAGTCTGGACAGGAATATCAGAAACAAGGGTTGAAGGGAATGAAGAGAGAATGTCTATGACCAAGTTTCCTGGCTTTTCACCTTCACCTTCCCTTTCTCTCCCCAATACCAGCTGATCCATATTGAGAAAGACAGTTCTGTCATGGCTTCCTGTAGAGAGACTAGATAACACTCCTTCTTTTAATTCCTGATACTTGATTTCGCCTTTGCCATAGGCCTCGACTAAAAGGGAGACACTATCATCTATAGGATATATCCTCTCCTTTCTACCCAGCTCGTTCATCCAGAAAGCCTCTGAATACAAAGCGGAGTCTCCACCTTTGTATGTCGATATCACCACATTATCTATTCCTGCATTTTTTAAATGAGAAATAAATAGAGGCTGCCAAACCTGACCATAGAAAAAAGCGGTGGTAGGAAGAACGCCATATTCATGACGAATAAATGAAGTAAGCCTTTCGATTTGGGAGACTCTGTCCTTCGGTGGGAGAAGAGACAGAATAGATTGGGACCAAGAACCCGTCAAAGGATCTATCTCCCCCCTTTTGCACAATGTAGCCACCAAAGATCGATATTCAGGTCTTTCCCTCTGAATATGCTTCATCATGTTGGAGGATTGATAGAGGGAAAGAAAGTGCCCTGGGTTATTGTACATATACGATAGTACAGGCTCATAAACAAGGGCCAACGTCTTATCAAATAAAGACGCTGGAGGAGTTTGTAATTGAGTATATAAACCCAAGGCTAGTTTCAAATCTTATCTCCTGACAATGGATTTCTGAGGACATTTCTCTGCTGCAAGCGGACAGGTACTCTGATCTTTGGAATAATCATTTACAGAGAGGAAGTTTTCCACTGTAAATGAGGAATTCTCAACTTTCAGCACACACATCTTACAGCCAATACATGCCTTTGAGCAATTCTTCTTTGCTTTTCCGCCTGGTTCATGG
The DNA here is from genome assembly GCA_945947045.1 of uncultured Spirochaetales bacterium. GTDB lineage: Bacteria > Spirochaetota > Spirochaetia > Sphaerochaetales > Sphaerochaetaceae > Ornithospirochaeta. The sequence goes on from CAMEXG010000003.1 coordinate 21,223, forward strand.
TTATTACAAGCGACAATATACTCAGCGCTATATGGAACAAGCTTTATTACTCCATTGGGGCAGACTTTTGTACATGCGCCACAACCGACACACTTTTCTTTATCTACCTTGACGTTGCCGTCTTCATCATAGCTTATGGCCTTTACAGGACATACAGCCATACAAGATCCCATATGCAGGCATCCTTCCTTACAACCATTGGGACCCTGGAAAAGTAGAGAAGCTGCGTTACAGTCTTTTATTCCTTGATACTTATAATCTTCCCTTGTTATGTCTTTTCCCCCCTGACAGAAGACAAAGGCGACTTTTCTCTCTGCTTCTTCAACGCTGACACCCATTATTTCGCCCATCTTTAAAGCAAGATCCTTGCCTCCAGGAGAACAAAGCCCAGGCTTGGCAGTTCCTTCTGCAACGGCGGAAGCATATGCAGAGCATCCTGCGAAACCGCAGCCACCACAGTTTGCACCGGGCATAATAGCTTCAAGTTTTTCTAGTTTCTCATCTTTTTTGACTTTTAAAAGCTTATCTGCAACAGCTAGTCCTGCACCAAGGAGAAGGCCCAATACAGATATTACCAAAAATGCAAATAAAATATTCATGTATTCTCTTCCTCCTTATACCAGGCCTAAGTTTGTCAGCAGACTGGAGTCGAAGGCCATAAAAGCCAAGGCCATTATTCCTGCGCTGATAAATGTAATGGGCACACCCTTAAAAGTCTTTCTGACTGGAGTCAATTCCAACTTTTCCCTGATATTCGACATCAGAATAATAGCCATTGTAAAACCAAGACCGGCTGCAGCCCCTGCAACAAACGACTCCAAGAGATTATAACCGGAATCAATATTGATGATGGCAATACCGAGGACCGCACAGTTTGTAGTGATGAGAGGGAGATAAATACCGAGAGCCTTATAGAGGGACGGTGAGAACTTTCTTATTACCATCTCAACAAGCTGAACCATTGCAGCGATGACAAGAATAAAAGAGATTGTCCTCAAGTATTCCAAACCGAATGGAGCCAAAAGCCCATAATATACCATCCAGCACACTACGCTTGTAACACTGGTGACGAATGTAACTGCAACACCCATGCCTATGGCAGAGGAACTATTTTTACTTACTCCGATGAAAGGGCAGATACCCATGAACTTCACCAGAATAAAATTGTTTACAAATATATATGTGACAAGAATTCCGATATAGCTCATTTCTCTTCTCCTTTTTTACTATCCTTCCATGTGAAGAAAGCCTTTAAGAGGCCCATGACAAGGAGGGCGCCGGCACTCATTCCTACGACTCTGATTGGAGTTGACGCAAGTCCTGGTATCCTGATCACTCCATCCCATCCTCCTATAGCAAAGAGTGTTATTGTTCCGCTTCCCAGTACTTCTCTGATAAGAGCGATGATAGTAAGTCCCAAAGTAAAGCCAAGACCCATTCCTATTCCGTCAAGGGCGGAGTCAAGAATGCTGTTCTTGTTGGCGAAGGCCTCCGCCCTGCCAAGAATTACACAGTTTACAACAATAAGAGAAAGATAGATTCCAAGAGCATCATACAAACTTGGCATATAAGCATGCATCAACATCTCAAGTATTGTTACAAAGGAAGCGATGATGACTATATATGAAGGTATTCTGATGGAATCAGGGATTACTTTCTTTAAAAGAGAGATGAAAATGTTGGAAAGTGTCAAAACAAAGACAACTCCAAGTCCCATGCCAAGGGCATTCGACACTTGGGTCGAGACTGCAAGAGTCGGACACATACCAAGCATGATTACAAATATAGGGTTCTCTTTCCAGATACCTTTTGTCAGTTCTTTCAAGTGGCTGTTTTTCATTTTGCACCCTCCTTGATATAGTCACTTCCGTTCTTCAGGGCTTTACTTACCCCCTTAAAAGTAACGGTCGCCCCGCTTACCAGAGCAGTTTCATCTGCACTAAGATCTTTAGGAGCGGAAGGGAATGATTTATCAACACCCATACCTACAAAAAGATCCATGTACCAGGACTCTTCAGCTTTCTTTCCAAGACCGGCAGTTTCACTGTCGACTGTCATCTTGGCCCCCATCAAAGCACCCTTTGTATCATAGGAAGCGATGATGGAGAAGGATCCACCGTATCCGGAACCTGAGAGAAGGAGTGCAGTTCCAACCTTCTTTCCGTCTTTGTAAAGGTCAGTGGACTCCTTTACCCCTTCATAATTCTCAACAGCAACCGTTTCGCCTATTTCAAGGTCCCCGGCCACGCTCTTCAAAGCCTCTGCATTGGCTATTCTTATATTCTCTTCAATACGAGGAGCAGTGACATAGTTGACAGAAGCGCAGAGAACTGCACATACAGCACAGATCAAGAAAAGAACAACACTAGTAACAATTGTATTCTTCATGCCTTAGCCCCCTTCTCTTTCTTTGGTGGTTTTACGTAACCGAATTTCTTTGCTTTGCAGAATCTGTCAATGGTAGGAGAAACCATATTCATCAACAATATTGCAAGAGAAACCCCTTCCGCCAAGGAGCCGAAGCACCTGATGATAAATGTAAATAAACCACAGCCTACGGCGAATATTATCTCTCCTTTAGGAGTAGTAGGGGTTGTAACCCAGTCGGTGGCCATAAAGAAGGCTCCAAGCATAAGACCGCCTGAGAGAATAGGAAGAAGGACTTCACCGCTGCAAAGTCCGTTTCCACCTCTTACTCCACCGAAAACCCACTGTAAAATAGCATAGGAAAGGATATAACAAGTAGGAATTCTCCAAGAGATCACCTTCTTGAAAATCAAGAAAAGACCGCCTGCGAGCAACAATAGAGCGCTCACTTCCCCGATACAACCACTTGCAAATCCTAAAAATTCGTCGACGACGTAAGGATTTATTCCCATTGAAGAGGAAAGAGATGCCGCAATTCCCGACACAGGGACGCCGGAGGCGGAGAGAATAGCTTCCGAACTTAAGCCCGAAGAGATCTCCATTTTGAGAGCGCTGAGGGGAGTAGCTGAAGAAACAAGTTCTGCAGAACTCTTCAACACCCAAGGGGTGGAAAACTTCGACATCAAGGAAGAGAAAGAGAAGAATACAAAGACTCTTCCTGCTATTGCAGGGTTTGCCCAGTTACATCCCAGTCCTCCAAAGGTCCACTTTACAACAAAGATTGCAAAGAGAGACGCCAATACAGGAATCAAAAGTGGAATTGAAGGAGGCATGTTCATTCCGATCAAAAGCCCTGTGACAAGAGCAGAGTAATCGAGAAGAGTATTCTCCTTATTCATCTTTCCCAAAAGCCACTCTGTCAAAAGAGATGAAGCGATAGATACCAAAAGGACCAGGACAGCCCTGAAGCCAAACATTACACAACCCCAAAGAGCAGATGGAAGAAGCGCCATTACTACATACAGCATCGCCTTATCTGTAGAAATAGAGTCATGGTCGTGTGGACTTGTTCTTACAGTAAGCATTATTTTTTCCTCCCCATCTTCTTTCCAAGTTTAAAGCCCTGGACAAGGTCAATGTGGGATGGACAAGAGAAAGAGCAACATCCGCACTCTTTGCAGTCCATGAGACCCAAGGCCATTGCTTCGGCATAGTTGCCGTTCTTAATATTCCTAAACATTCTGTTCGGCATCAATCCCATGGGACAGTGCTGTACGCATTTACCACAGGAGACACAGGGGAAAGTCAGACCTTTCTTTTTGTCAGGAAGAGCCAATAGACCGCCACTGCCCTTTACCATAGGAACACTTTCATCGGGGACATCGAATCCCATCATAGGTCCGCCGCTTACAAGCTCATAAACTCCGTCTTTCATTCCGCCGCAGTATTCGATGAGGGAAGAGAAGGGAGTTCCGATAGGTGCAAGTATATTCTTAGGCTCGTTGATGCACTCGCCGCTGACTGTGATTCTTCTTTCAAAAAGCGGCTTATGATACTTTACAGCCTCAAATATTGCATATGTGGTGGCAGTGTTGCAGACAATACAGCCGATATCCAAAGGAAGTTTTCCAGAAGGAATCTCCCTTCCGGTTACAGCCTTCAAAAGCTGTTTCTCGTCTCCTTGGGGATACTTCATCTTCAAGGGCTGGATTTCTATAGGGTAACCAAGTTCTTTTGCCCTCTTATCCAGTCTCTCGGCGGCGTCCATCTTGTTCATCTCAATACCGATGACGATTTTTTCCGGCTCGACAGCCTTCGCCGCAATCATTGCACCTTCCAATAGATCATCTGTATTCTCAAGCATCAAGCGATAGTCACAGGTGATATATGGTTCGCACTCCACGCCGTTTATTACAAGGTATTCGACTTTTTTTCCTGTAGGTACAGAAAACTTGACGCTTGTGGGGAATGTAGCTCCACCCATACCGACAATTCCCATTTCCTTTACAAGTGCCTGAATCTCTTCCTTTGACTGACTTCTCCAATCAAAAGCAGTCTTGAAAGAATCAGGCTGCTCCTGGTCCGGCTTGATGACAAGAGTATCTGCATTGGCACCCGTAGCCAATCTGACCTTTCTTACATCGACGACACTCCCTGAAACAGGAGAATGCACGTCTGCAGAAATAAAGGATGAAGCCTTTCCGATCACTTCACCTTTTTCAACCCTGTCCCCTTTTGCCTTTAACGGAGTGGCAGGGGCTCCTAGATGCTGAGACATTGAGACGTATAACTCACCGGGAAGGGGAAGTCTCTCGACAGCTTTGTCTTTTGTGAGACGCTTCATATCATCCGGATGAACGCCGCCTCTTTTGAAAGTGGCAATATTTAACACAACTGACTCCTTTTTAGTCAACTATCATTTATTGTATGGTAAAATGCAATTCAACGCAAACTAGAAAGTAGTTTACTGATTCTTTTGTATTTATTTGAACAAAAAGGAATTAATTAAAAAGTTTTATTCGCTAAATCTTTATTTTATTAAAAATCGACAGTACTTTTCATCTTTCCTTGTTTCATTGTCTGTGTTATTCTCAAGTCTGTATAAAAAAGTAAGGAGAATCGTCATGGACGGAGACCCCGGTAGTACAAAGAAACATATAGTATCCGTCTGGAACATACTCTGACAGTGGACCTGTTCCGACGGATAGGAGGAACAGATGACAAAGAAAAAAGAAAAACAGCAGGTAAAACCTGTAGACAAGGTCGTTATCTCTCCATTGGCTTTTAGGAATGAACTTAATAAGCTGTCCAGAGAGGATTTATTCATTAGAATTTCTAATCTAGATGAAGATGACAGAAAGAAAGCTTGGACTCTTCTAAGCGACGCGAAATGTGCAGAAATAATAGAAGACTCAGGATCTCCTGTCGAATGGTTTTTGGAAATGAGTACAAAAAAAGAGAGTGGCGTAATATCTGTAATGGATGAAGAAAAAGCCACGGATCTTCTCTCCCTATTAGACCAAGAGAAGAGAGTCATGGTGATGGAGATGTCTGGAAAAAGCTTTCAAAAACGCCTGAGATACTCACCAGATGAAGTGGGGTCCATAATGTCTGAAGACTTCATTCTCTTGGAAAAATCTACAACCGTAAAAGATGCTTTTGAGAAAATCAGGGAAGAAGCAGAAGGGAAAGATAACATAAGGACTATCTTTCTCACAGATAAGGGAGAAGGGCTCTATGGAGAAGTGGACCTTCTTGATATTCTACGCTCTCCAGGAGACCAGACACTATCTTCTGTAGCCACCACGTCGTTCCCATATGTCTCGGCAAGTGCAAAGCTTTCAAAGACATTGGAATGGATTAAGGATTACAACCTTTCTTCATTTCCTGTAATCGACGAAGAGGGAAAGACAATAGGTGCTGTAACGAGACAGAGTCTTATGGATATTGTCGAGAGGGAGATGGAGGAAGACTACAGAAAGCTCGCTTCTATAGGAGAAGACAAGAATATGGGAGTAATATCATCTATGAAGGCTAGACTTCCTTGGCTTTTTATACTGTTGGGCTTAGGAATCATCGTTTCTTCATCCATAGGTTTTCTCTCATCTTTAGCCATGGGTCTGGCAATGGTTTTCTCTTTCCAGTCTCTTATCCTCGACATGACGGGAAACTCTGGAACTCAGACACTGGCAGTGGCTGTAAGAGCTTTATCAGGAAGGGATTTATCCTGGAAGGAGAAGCTGACAATGCTGAAAAAAGAGTCTGCTTCAGGCTTTATTTCAGGTCTAATTCTTGGACTGGGAGCAATATTGGTACTATTTCCATATATTTTTCTACGTAGTGGTAACGGAGCATTATACTCTTTAGCTCTTTCTGTATGTATCTCTCTTTCCCTAATACTGGCAATGACTCTTTCAAATACAAGCGGTGCGTTCATTCCTATTGTCATGGAGAAAATCGGTGTGGATCCTGCAGTGGCATCGGGACCACTTATTACTACACTAAGTGACCTTATAGGAGCCTCTTCATACTACACTCTCGCCTATTTAGTGTTGAAAAAGGTGTTCCACTATTAAAAATTTAGAAAAAAGTATGGAAAACCTTAGTTGTTAAGGGTTAATATTTCTTTGGCTCAAGCCAAAAAATTTTAGGAGAAAAGAATGGACGACGGTACTGGAAGTATAGTCAATTTAGGCGGTTCGGACAGCGAAGTTCCTCTGAGTTTCCGTCGCATTCGACGGCAGAGCTGAGCAAGATGATCCGCCTCCAAAATCAAATAGGAGGTGACGAAGAATGGATCCGGAGATTCAGAGCGGCCAGCATCCTGATTATGTAGGCGAGCTCGTAGAGATAATCAAAAGTAACATCTCACCCATGGCCCTGAAAGAAAAGGTAATGGGTTATCATGAAAATGATATTGCAGATGCCATGGACAGGCTTACCCCCGAAGACAGGGGGAAGTTATACCGAATCCTCGACTCTGAAACACTGGCTAATATTTTCGAATACACTGAAAACATTTCGACATATCTAAACGAAATCAGTGTAAAGAAAAAAATAGCTGTTCTCAGTGATCTCGAGACAGATAAAGCTACAGAATACCTGAAATCTCTCCCTAAAGGAGAGAGGACCACTCTCATTGAGTTCATGGATGATGATGCAAGAAAAGACATTGCACTTCTAGCATCCTTCGATGAAGACGAAATCGGCTCGATCATGAGCACAAACTTCATTGAAATAAAAACCGGAACAAGCATAAAAGAGGCGATGAGGGAGCTTATCGAGCAGGCTGCAGAGAATGATAACATCCAGACAATTTATGTAGTGGATTCAAACGGCCTTTTTTATGGTGCAATTGATCTAAAAGACCTTATCAGGGCAAGGGAAGGCAACACAATAGATTCTATCGTCTCTACTTCCTACCCTTATGTGTATGCCCATGAGTTGATTGACGACACCATGAACAAAATCAAGGACTATGCAGAGGACTCTATTCCTGTTCTTGATCAAACAAATAAGTTACTTGGTGTAATCACCAGCCAGGATATGGTCGAAGTCATCGACGACTCCATGAAAGACGACTATGCGAAGTTTGCTTCTCTTGGAGATGTTGAAGACTTAAACGAGACGGTTGGACAGAGTTTGAAAAAACGTCTGCCTTGGCTAACCATCCTGTTGTTCTTGGGTATGCTTGTTTCAACTGTTGTAGGTCTCTTTGACTTTGTTGCACAGAAGCTCTCGATTCTTATCGCCTTCCAGTCTCTCGTCCTTGGTATGACCGGTAACTCAGGAACCCAGTCCCTTGCCGTTACTATCAGAGTCTTGACAGATGAGAACTTGACTACCATGGATAAATTGAAGTTAATGTGGAAAGAAACAAGAATTGGTTTTGGTAATGGCGCCATTCTTGGCCTTACATCCTTCTTGGTCCTAGGTCTTTACGTATATTTCTTCAAAGACCAAAGTCTTTTGTATTCTTTCAGCGTCTCAGGCTGTACAGCCATCGCTCTTCTTGTCTCTATGACCATGTCTACTGCAATGGGCACTGTAATTCCTATTTTCTTTAAGAAAATCGGGGTGGATCCCGCAGTGGCATCAGGACCACTTATCACCACCGTAAACGACCTTGTGGCTGTCGTTACATACTACGGATTGTCTTATTTGTTACTAATACGGCTAATGGGATTCGGCCTTTAAGATCATTAAGGAGACTCTTGAAATCATTCAGGAGTCTCTTTTTCCTTAGTAATTACATGTGATTCGGTTAATAGATATCAAAAAATAGTTGCCACATTTTAGTATTAAGATAGAAAATTAAAGAGTGAACCGCGTTTTCGAGTTTCTATTTTCAAGAATAAAAAAAATAACCGTATATGGACTTGTCGGTCGTTCAGGTACGGGAAAAAGCTATCACTCGAAGCAGGTTGCCGCGAAATACAAAATAAGCTTGATTATTGATGACGGTCTCTTGATAAAAGGGGACAGGATTCTTGCGGGCCACTCTGCAAAACAAGACCCGAACTTCATGGCGGCGGTAAAGACTGCTGTATTCGACGACCAGGATCATAGAGACCAGATAGTCTCTGCTTTGTTAAAGGAGAAATATAAGAGGATCCTGATCATCGGAACCAGTGAGAAGATGGTTGTTAAGATTGCCAGTCGACTCGATCTCCCCTCGCCGGCAAAGATTATTCATATTGAAGATGTTGCAAGCCCCGAAGATATCGAAACTGCAATGCATATTAGATTTACAGAGGGAAAACATGTTATTCCTGTCCCATCCATTGAAATAACACGCTCCGCCCCACAAATTGTATTCGACTCCATCAGAGTAAAACTAGGAAGAAAAAAAGGTAGAAAAGCTGCGGTCAGTGAGAAGACTATTGTCAGACCGGAGTTTTCCAGGCCAGAAAACGATGCTGTATCGGAAGTAGCCCTTACTCAAATGGTGAAGCACGCCATAAGCGAATACGACGGGGTAATGAAGGTAAAGAAAGTCAAAGGAGTAAGGAACACGGACAGTACTTATTCCATCTCTGTAACAATCCAGCTCCCTATGCGCCACTATATCTCCACGACTATTTCAGATCTTCAGCAATATATATCGGACTGTCTGGAGAAGTTCGGCTCCATAATGGTAAAGTCAGTATCTATAGAAATAGAGGAATGGGGATGAGTAAAGGCGGAATCACTCCGCCTTCTTTTCAACACTCCCAGTCTCTATAGTTTCTTTTGGCTTGGCATTACCCGTTTTTTGCGTTTTCTTCTCTTTACTTTCGGATTGACAGCTTTTTCCGTGTCAAAAGAGGCATTCTTCTGCGCTTTTTTCTTTTTCTTCGGCTTATTACATCTTATCCCCTTCTCGGAGAGAAGAAGGGTAACAGCCCTCTCAAGCTCGAAGTTCGCCGGTGTAATAGGGCTTAGCATCACCTTTGCCTGTCTGAATGCGTCTTTCATACACTCATCCCATTCCGGAGAGAGGGAGGAGTCGATGATTATTGCAGAGCGTATCATGTAGTAGAACATCTCCGCCTTTCCCGGCTTCTCTAAACCACGCTCCACGGCATTCTTTACTTTTTCATCCAGGATTCTCAAACTCTCACTCATACTTGGAAGTTCCGAGTGGACGGCATAAGCAGGAAGAAGATATTGAAGCAGCCTATACTGGTACATTGTATGAAATATATCTGCAGAGTGACCGGAAGATAGAATCTTAACCACTTCTTCCGTAAGTCTAGAGGCAGGGCAATTCTGTAGCTGGGAAGCATTCCTAAATAGAGCGAGCTTTACATCCCACTTAAGAGAGAATCCGGTGGTGACCTTATATTTTACGGCACGAATCATTCTGACGGGATCTTCAATGAAAGAGTATTTAAGAGGGATAAGAGACCTGATTATCTTTTTCTCAAAGTCCTCCATACTGGTACCGAAATCCAATAGCTCACACTTCTGCGGGTTATAATACAGGCTGTTGATCGAGAAGTCTCTTCGTCTTGCGTCCTGTTCTATAGTACCCCAAACATTATTGTTGCCTTCCCCGAAGTTTTCTTCATCGGAGCGAAAGGTAGTGACTTCAATAATCTTATCACCAAAGAAAAGGTGGACGATTCTAAATCTTTTGCCGATAATCCTGCTGTTCCAAAACAAACGCTGTACTTGCCTTGGAGAAAGAGAAGTGCCGATGTCGAAATCTTTTGGAGTATTGCCAAGTAAAATGTCACGGATGGCTCCACCTACAATGTAGGCTTCTCCTCCGGCATTCTGTATTTTCTTTATAGCCCAAAGAGCATCCTTGTCGATCATATTATTTCTAACAGGATGTTCTTTTGCCGTGTATACTTTGCATACGGGAATGGATTTCCCGTTTTTATCTGTTTTGTATCTTACAAACACGATAAAACATATTAATGATTATAAGAAAGTGAAACAAGAGTAGGATAAATGGCTTCTTTTGATAATTCCCTCTCTTTCACATAAAACGTGAAATAATCTATCATAAGAGTATATTCAGGAGAAAATATGATAGATCCAATTATCCTTAAAGGCTTCAGAGACAGTATGCCTAAAGAGGAAATGCCGAAAAGAAAGATTACAGAGACGCTGGAAAAAGGATTCCAGTCCTATGGTTTTGTTCCAATTGACACTCCTGTCCTGGAGTATTCCTCCGTTCTTCTTGGAAAAGGTGGCGGAGAAACAGACAAACAGGTCTTCCATTTTGAAGACAATGGAGGAAGAGAAGTTGCGATGCGCTTCGACCTCACTGTGCCATTTGCCCGTTTCATGGCCGCCCATTCGTCGGAGCTGGCCCTCCCTTTCAAGCGATATCATATCAATAAAGTATGGAGAGGAGAAAAGCCTCAGAAAGGTAGATACAGGGAGTTTATCCAGTGCGACTTCGACATCGTAGGTGTAGACAACACCCAGGCAGACTATGAGATCTTGTCTATGATGCACCACTCTTTCCATCTCTTGGGGATTGAAAGATACTCCTTCCACATCTCACACAGAGGCATGTTCAATACATTCCTGGAGAAGTTGGGGGTGATGGAGTTCTCAACAGAAATTCTCAGAGCAGTAGACAAACTGATGAAGATCGGAAGAGAAGAAGTAAAAAAGATTCTTGTAGACATAATCCACGATGAAGGCAAAGCCGAGGAGGTTCTTTCTTATATCACTCCGGATGAAAACGCCGGATTCTTGGAAAGACTGGAGAAGCTGGAGGCTTTATGCGGCGGAGGGTGTCCAGGTTCAATAAGGTTGAGGGAGATCTACAGCCTATTAAAGGCCACAGAAATCTCCGATGCATTCATCCTCGATCCTTCCATCACCCGTGGTCTCGATTATTACACTGGAATCGTGTATGAGACATTCCTTACAGACCTCCCTACTCTGGGTTCTGTATGTTCTGGCGGCAGATATAATAATCTTGCTTCTCTCTATACAAAGGAGAATCTACCTGGAGTTGGATCTTCAATAGGACTTGATCGACTTGTTGCTGGACTTGAGGAGCTTAAGAGTCCTCTCCTTGCAAATAACTCCAGTGCAGACGTAATGATTATCTATAGACCAGAAGAACTGGAAAAAGCTGAAAAGGCTGCGAGAGTATTTAGAGACAAGGGTATTAGGACCGACGTATATCTCTCTCCGGAGCATAAGAGTAAGAGAATTTTCGATTATGCAGACAAAAACTCCATCCCTTACTCTCTTTCCTTTAAAGAAAACGCAGTTTCCTTAAAGTGCCATAAAACAAGAGAGACAAAAGAATACTCCGATGTCTTTGATGCAGTAGAAGGTATTAAAATTTGACACAATATCAAGACCTACCTGTTTACAGACATAGAAATGAGATATTAAAGGCTCTCTCCGACAATCAAGTGATTGTTGTGGAGAGCCCTACCGGAAGTGGTAAGACCACTCAGATTCCTCTTATTCTCAAAGATGCAGGATACGCAGAGCTAGGGGTGATAGGCATCACCCAGCCAAGGCGTATCGCCGCAATGAGCGTCTCCGAATATATCAAGAAACAGATTGGAGATGAAGGCACTTATTGCGGATATACAATGCGCTTTCATGATACTACGGATAAAAACACAAGAATAAAGATAATGACGGACGGAATCCTTCTTCAGGAAGTAAAGGCTGATCCTTTTCTTTCCCGTTACAGCGTCATTATGGTGGACGCCGCCCATGAGAGGAGCTTGAATATCGACTTTATCCTTGGACTATTAAAAGAAATAATCAGGGAAAGAAAAGATTTGAAGATAATAATCTCTTCTGCAACAATAAACACTCAAATCTTTTCCTCTTTCTTTGACTCGGCCCCCATCGTCTCCATAGACTCCAGGCCTTATCCAGTCTCAGTATTCTATAAGCCTTTGACACTTGATAGAGAACATGAGGAAGAGTACTACCTACAGATACAAGCGATCATAAAAAGTGTCCATGAAAGAGAGGACGGCGGAGATGTATTGGTTTTTCTTCCGGGAGAGGCGGAGATCAAGAGTTGCATTCAATCGCTTTTTGGTTCAGAGCTAATGGATGCCAGGGAGCTTGACATCTATCCTTTATATGGACGCTTAAGTAAAGAAGACCAAGAAAAAGTCTTTACTCCCACTACCATCGGACATACAAAGGTAGTGGTATCGACCAATATAGCGGAGACAAGCCTTACAATAGACGGCATCAGGTGTGTCATCGACTCAGGATGGTGTAAGATAAACTATTATAACCAGAGAAACTTTACATCGGCTTTGATTCCTTCTCTGATTTCAAAGGCATCTGCAGACCAACGAAAAGGCAGGGCTGGAAGAACAGCTCCCGGAGTATGTTGGAGACTATATAGCGAAGACAACTACAATCGACGAAGAGAGTATAGCGAGGAAGAAATACTACACTCGGATTTGGCTGAAGTAGTACTTCGAATGTGTGAACTGGGAATATACAACCTTACATCCTTCCCTTTTGTCACACCACCACAAAAGAAGGCGCTTGAATCAGCTATCGATACTCTCAAATATATCGGAGCGGTAAAAGATAATCTTCATCTTACGAAAATCGGTGAATTGATGATTAGTTTTCCTCTTATTCCAAGACTTTCAAGGGTAATGGTGGAAGCTATTCTCAACTACCCTTCCTCCATAGAGGATGTATCTATTGCCGTCGCCTTCTTATCTACAAAAACACCTTTTATAATGCCTCCGGGAGAAGAACTTGAAGCAAGGGATGTACACCACTCTCTTGTAGACAACCCAAACGGCGACTTCGCTTCTTGGCTTAACCTCTATAAGAGATATGAAAGTATAAGGGGTGAGAAAGCAAGAGATTCTTTCTGCAACAATAGATATCTGGACAAGCAGACTATGGATGAAATATGCCATATCAAGAAACAGCTCTTGGAAATAGTCGAGGGAATCGGCCTACCCATAGTCGAAGGTAAGACTAATATCGGGGAATACTTGATTTGTCTCGCTTCAGGCTTAAGGCAATATATCTGCAAGAGGGTGGATAAATTCTCATATCGCTCTGTAAAAGCAGATGAAATCTTAATCCATCCCGGCTCGTCTTGGTTCTCAAATAAGCCTGAGTACATTCTCGCAGGTGAGATAGTTCAGACGACAAAAATGTATGCCAGGTCAGTCTCTCCATTAAAGCCTATGTGGATTAATGCCATAGATCCTTTCCTGCTGAAGGAACTGGATAAGAAAAACGGAGAAAAGAAGAAAGAAGTCAAGGCAAAAGTCAAAGGACCCAATACCAGCATAGCAACTCTAGAACCTTATAGAGTCGGTTCGTCACATAAAGGAAAAGGAAAGTTTGTCGTTCCTCTTACCCACTTATCACAGATAAAGACAAGGTCCAGTGTCCAAATCTGGCTTAAGTGCGGCGACTGCATCAGCATAAAGAGTGTAAAGACCAGTAAGATCGACAAGGAACTGTCCCTTATACCGATAAAGAAGGATCCTCTCAGAGATAAGCCTAAAAAGGCCATCACACAAGAATCCAACGATGAAGAGATCTTCTCATTCCTCACTTATCTTTTAAAGCCATATAAAAGTGGAAAGAACAACTTCGTATTCCTCTCATTAAGAGAAAATGAAGGAAAGTACACATTAATCCCGGAAGCTTCTATTGAAAACGGAGTAAGGGAGACCATATATTCTCTTTCTTCTTTATTGGAGATGATTCCAAAAAGAAGAAACAATGTGAGAAAAAGAATAAACGATATTCTGACAGCCTACGAAAGAGCGGTGGATTTAGGTGAGGATTAGACCTCACCTTTATACTATCATGGCAGCCACCTGATCGTCTGAAAGGGGAGACAATACAGGTTCCCCCAAACCTTTGAGGAACACGAACTTCGTAACTCCCCCACTCTTCTTTTTATCTTTCTTTGTGGCTTCAATAAACCTTTCATAGTCCTTCTTCTGGACTTTATACTCGTCAAGGAAAGGAAACTGTGAGATGAGATCGATACACCAAAGATAGAATTCCGGAGGGGTGATACCCTGCCAAAGTCCGCTTGTAAGAGCTTTCTTCATTCCCCATACAACTGCTTCACCATGGCTTATGGAGTAATCTGTAATGCTCTCCAAGGCATGGCCGAAAGTGTGACCAAGGTTAAGAGCGCTTCTAATACCCTTTTTCTCCATAGGATCCCGCTCAATATAACTCTTTTTCACTCTTAGAGATAAATCCACCATTTTGTCTAAACAAAACTCATCCCTCTGCAGAATTTTATCTCTGTTGGCGAAAAGAAACTTATATAAGGAGTCATCATCCGCCAAGAATGCATGTTTCACCACTTCTCCCATGCCACACATAAATTCTTTATCGGAAAGAGTAGACAGGACAGGAAAAGAAAGAATAACATCTTCCGCAGGATAGAAGGCCCCTACAGTATTCTTCGTGTTCTGGAAATCTATGGCAGCCTTGCCCCCCAGAGAGGCATCCACCATCGAAAGAAGAGTTGTAGGGCATAGTACAAGTCTGGCGCCTCTCATAAATAGAGATGAAGCAAGAGCCGTCATATCACAAACGACACCACCACCTATTGCAACAAAAACTCCATCTCTTGCCATGGAGCGGCTAAGGGCGAATGTGAGAATTTTCTCTATACCTTCCCAGTTTTTGTTTTCTTCTCCACTCTTTAAAACAACTGTCCGCTCTTTATCAGGGGAGTATTGAAAGGAGTTTTCATCTGTTACAATTACATAAGAAGGAGAGAGTGAGAGAATCTTCTCATTCATTTCGTTGTTATCGGTAGTAAACCAAACGTTGGTCTTTATATCATTCTGGAGTGTTACTTCAAATCTCTTTTCCATAAAATGAGTCTAAATCTTTTCACTCCTTTCTTCCATATTACTTACTTTCTTTTCTTTCATGGTGATACTTTTTCTATCTATTCACTCTTCCCTTGTAGACCAAGATAAGAATAAAGAAGAAAATCCATAGTATGGAAATCTACTTTGACAACGCAGCAACCACTCCCCTCTCAACAAGAGCGGCAAAAGCATATATAGAAACAGCTACCCTTTTTCCTGGAAATCCTTCTTCAATTCATAGACTTGGCAGAAAGGCGAAAGACGAACTAGAAAGAAGAAGGAGTCATATATCCTCCCTTTTGGGTGTAAACGAAAGAAATCTAATATTCACTTCAGGTGCAACAGAATCCATATCACTTTTTTTCTCATCTCTTCTTTGGATGGAGAAGGGTACCATTGTCGTCTCCCGCATTGAACACGAAGCTGTCACGTCATGGATGACTTATCTAAAAAAAATTGGATGGAATATTGTAAAGATCAAAGCAAAAGGTGGTCTCGTTTCTCCTGACGAACTCTATTCTTCTCTGACACCTGATACAAAAGTCGTCGCCATTATGGCCGTCAATAATGTTACCGGCGCCATTGAAGATACCAAGAGCCTTGTAGATTGCGTAAGAAGATTTGAAAAAGAGAATGGGAAGAAGATTCTCTTCTTCTCTGACAGCGTCCAGGCTTTGGGAAAGACAGGGCTTGATCTAAAGGGAAGCGATGTAGACGGAGCATCATTTTCAGCCCACAAAATCAACGGTCCTAGAGGCGTAGGACTTTTATATGCAAAGAATCCGGAGATAATACGACCTATAGCTTCCGCAGGTGGACAGGAAGGCGGACACAGGGGAGGAACCGAGAACCTTCCTGGAGTCGCTGCTTTCGACGAAGCCTTGTCAGAATGGATGGAGAATAGAGAGGAAGATGAAGAGAGGATCGGGGTATATAATAAAATACTCAGGGAAACTCTATCAAAACTTGGCTTGGAGATTATCTCTCCGGAAAATGCTTCTCCATATATCCTTTCTGTAATATCACCACTTCCTTCAGAAGTGTTTACAAGGATGCTGATGGACAAGGGGTTCTGCGTATCCTCCGGCTCTGCCTGCTCCAACAATGCAAAAGGAAAGAGCGAGGGCATACTTGAAGCCATGGGAATAAGAAATGAGAAGGCAAAGAAAGCTATAAGAATCAGCATGGGAAGAGATACAAAAGAAGAAGATGTAATAAGCCTATGTAAGGCATTTGGAGAATTAATAAATGGATGAAAGATTATATTTGGTGAAAGAAGGAGAAATATCTCTTAAAGGTGGAAATAGAATAATGTTTGAGCGGAAGCTTAGGGCAAATATCCGCTCAAAACTTAAGCCATATGAATCACGTATGGATAAATCAAAGGGAAGAGTCTATGTCTTTGTTGATGACAAGTGTCCGGAAGAGTTGGCGGAAAAAGCCCTGTCGACAACCTTCGGCATCACCGGTTGGGCTCAAAGCGAAAGATGCAGTGAAAAATCCATCGAGTCCATAATAGAAAAAACAGAGGAAATTCTTTCCAGGCACCCTTTTGGCGATACAGGCTCCTTTAAAGTAGATGTAAGAAGAGAAGACAAGTCTTTTCCTATGGATTCCCATATGGTTGCCGTTGCTCTAGCTGATATTGTCGAGAAATACTATCCTAACCTCTCTGTCGACCTTAAGACCCCTGACTATACTCTGACTGTTGAAATAAGAAACCAGTGCTTTGTTTATACAGATAGCAAGAAAGGTGTAGGAGGACTTCCCGTAGGAACTGCAGGAAGAGGTATGCTTCTTCTTTCCGGAGGCATCGACAGCCCTGTTGCAGGATATACAATGGCAAAGCGTGGCTTAAAGCTGGATTGCTGTTATTTCCATGCATATCCGTATACTTCCGAATTGGCTCTCGATAAAGTAAAGAAGCTTGCTTCAATAATTGCTCCATACCTACAGGGAACAAGGCTTTTTGTAGTTCCTTTTACAAAAGGACAGGAGTACATAAGAGACCATGGCGTCGAAGAGGAGGCTACTCTGATGTTCAGAGCTTCTATGATGAAGACAGCTGAAAAACTGTCAAATAGATACCATGACAAAGCTATTGTAACAGGAGAAGCAGTATCTCAAGTCGCCTCTCAGACTTTGGATGCCATGACATTTACAGACAGCATGACGGATCTCTTGGTATTGAGACCACTCTGCGGTCTTGATAAAGAAGAGATCATCGACAGGGCAAAGGCAATCGGCACATATGAAACATCCATTCTTCCCTATGAAGACTGCTGCGTCGTGTTCTCACCGAAACACCCTGTAACAAGACCGGACAAAGAAGAGATGAGGGAGCACTTTTCTTCATTGAAAATGGATGCCCTGATCGACGAAGCTGTGGAGAATACTGTTGTTTATACATTCTCGGATCAAGGGGAAGAGATTCAATCTGAGGAGGTCGGAAGGTCAGAATATGGAGAAGATTAAATCTTTCTGTAAAAAACAAATTGTATTTGTAGTTGCATTATTTGCTTCACTTTTATCCCTCCTACTCTCCCCTCCCACAGGAGAGAGGTTTATGTCTCTCGACTGGAGAACTCTTTTTACTCTTTTTATGCTTCTCTTGGTATTGGAGGGATTTAAGAAAGAGAAAATGTTCTATCCCTTTTTTCTCCTTACAGATAGGTTTAATACAATCAAGGGACTTTCTTACTTTCTCGTCGGTGTAGTATTCTTTCTTGCCCCTTTTATTACTAATGACGTTTCTTTGGTGACATTCGTTCCTCTTACAATCATTATTTTTAAGGGAATCAATAAGGAAAAATACCTTCTTCCCACAGTAATACTAGAAAATATTGCAGCCATATCAGGAGCATTCTTAACTCCCTTCGGGAACCCCCAGAATCTATTCATCTATACAAATACAGAGGTGTCTCCTTCTTCCTTCATTCTTCACATGTTGCCGATGTGGAGTATGGGTTTATTGGGACTATTTGTTGCAGTGAACTTTATATATAGAAAGAATCCAAAAGAGCCGATATACATGAATGAAAGAATCGAACATGATGTTCCAGATTCTCAAAACAGAGGGCTTAGAGTCTTCTATCTTGCGCTTCTGGTTCTTTTGCTTGTTGAGATTGTTACTAGAGTATTTAACTTTGTAGATATTGTAATAATTGTTTTAGCAGCCCTTCTTTTGTTTGATAGGAAAGTATATAAAAAGGTCGACTACTATCTTTTGTCTACTTTCTTCTTTTTCTTCCTCTTCTCTTCCTCTATTGCCGAAATTCCATTTGTCAAAGATTTCCTCTCTAGAAGTGTCGGCGGCAACGAGTATTGGTGGGGATTGGGAATAAGCCAGATTATTTCAAATGTTCCAGGAACCGCACTCCTCTTAGATTTCTCCAGTAACTACACGGCACTATTGTACGGAGTAAATGCAGCAGGAATGGGAACTATTGTAGGGTCGTTGGCTTCACTTATTACTTTCTCTATATACAACAAAGAGTATCCTGATGGAAAGAAGAACTTCTTCAAGTATTTCCACTCTTTCTCTCTTTGTTTCTTAGTTCTGTATATAGTGACTGCCATTCCAATAAAGAATTGGACTTTATAAAAAAAGGTTCGGGGATGAAAAAACCTCGAACCTTTTTTTCTATAACTATAGCTTACTGTTTCATCTCTTTAATTCTCTTTAGAACCTCTTTCTTTTCTGTTTCGGTTTCTACCAATATTTCAAGAGCCTTTTCATAGGAATATTCTTTGGCCTCAACCAACTTGATGACATTATCAACTAAAGTACTAATTCTACCCTCAGCCATTCCTTGCTCCTTTCCTTGTGCCAATCCTTGTTCCATTCCTTGAGAAATGCCTTGAGCTATTCCTTCAGATATTCATTTAGATTTGGCATCAGCAACTGCTTTATCTTTTAAATATTCAAGAACGTCATATATAGTATCTCCTTTCACAGCATCCTCCTTTCCCAATTTTGTATCTTCATAAAAATCATAACCAGTTACAGCAATTACTGTTTTTTTGGCATTTTCATCCAAGACAGTTTTAACCAAACCATCTAGTTTATTTACATATCTTTCTACTTGATCAAGTTCTAATAGTCTACTCATAATTTGAATAGGCATTATAGCTTCTTTCAATGGAAGGGAAAGAATTTCCAAATCCTCTTCCTTTATATCCAAGACATATATTACCGGGATTCTCAGTGAGATTTGATACTTCATTATTTCTTCCGGCGTGTCTTCGGGAAACAAGTCACGTATATTTAGTTCCTTATTCTTTTCTATTTTATCCCACACGATTATAAGCGGAACGACAGGTAATACTTCTCCAGTTTTCTCCATAATAGAAAGGATATGAACCAAAGTGTATAGAGTCATTCTGACTTGATCCTTAATGTCCAGGTTAGTCTGATTTTCAATACAAAGGTATACTTTTCTCCCATCTGTCTTAATCCAGAGTTTTCTTATATCTCTAACGAACTCCTTTGACAGCGCTATCTTTCCTCCTTCCACACTTGTCACAGTATCTGTCTCGCTATAATCCCTTAACTCATCAGGGTTTATTATTTCATCCTTAAGAACTAACTGAAAAATAGAGGCAAATTCTCTATTATCGCTTAATAGATGCTTCTCAGTATTATTCTTAGGCTTGCCAACAACAGAAATATGTATATTCTGTTTCCTCTTCTTCCCTTTCCCTGCATTCTTTCTCTTCATAAATGCTCCTATGGATTAATCCAAAAAGAAAGACTCCCCAAATAGCGAAGATGCACCAAATTGAAATTTGGCACAATCCAACCTCGCACCCACCGATATCGAGGGTGAAAGGAGGAGCATAGGCA
>CAMEXG010000004.1 GCA_945947045.1 uncultured Spirochaetales bacterium
CTCCATTTCTCTGCAGTCTTGACTTGAAGATCCAGCCTTACTGTAGAGCCTGGGAAAATACTCCTGATCTCTTTTCTCGCCTCGGTTCCGATTCTCTTGATGCCGCTTCCCCCTTTTCCTACGATAAAGCCTTTCTGTCCATCACGTTCAACGTTAATAAACGCTCTGATCCATACTGTCCTGGTCTCTTCGTTCCATTCCAAGTCGCTTACATCTACAAATATCACATGAGGCAATTCGTCTGAGAGCGTGGAGATTGTCTTTTCTCTTATTATTTCGCTGATTCTGAACTCAAGATCCTGGTCTGTGTATTGATTCTCATCGTACAACAGTTCCCCTTCCTTTGCGTTCTTAAAAAGTTTTATCAGGACTTCGTCTACGCCCTCATCATTCTTTGCAGATATAAAAAGAATGGGAGCGGATGGTAGACGGGAAGAGACGAAGTTCTTGCTCTCTTCCATTTCCTCTTTAGAGAGGATGTCTGTTTTGTTGATCGCCACAACTGTAGGAACCTTGGCTTTTTTTATCATCTCCGAAATGGCTTCTTCTTCCTTTCCTCCCTTTCTCTTTCCGTCTATTACATAAAGGATCATGTCGCTGTC
Organism: uncultured Spirochaetales bacterium; assembly: GCA_945947045.1. Taxonomy (GTDB): domain Bacteria; phylum Spirochaetota; class Spirochaetia; order Sphaerochaetales; family Sphaerochaetaceae; genus Ornithospirochaeta. The sequence continues at coordinate 603 of CAMEXG010000004.1, forward strand.
TTTCAATGCGGAGACTGTGACGTCCTGCATTCTCTTATTGATCTCTTTGTCGGACAGGTGATAGCCCGGAGTGTCTGTAAAGACAAGCTGTCCCCTCTGGTCAGTGTATATTCCTCTTATTTTGTTTCTTGTCGTCTGAGGGGTAGGGGATGTTATTGAGACTTTCATCTCACAAATTGTGTTGACTAATGTGGACTTACCGCTGCTGGGTCTTCCTATTACAGATACTGTAGCACTCTTCATATTGTCATTATATTCTAAATGTTGATCTCTCTCCATTTCCCAAATGAAACATTTGGGCTATATTTGAACTATGGACGAAGAAAAAAAGACAAAGAGCGTCAATCCAACCGTTTCAGAAAAGCTTCTTAAGACGAGATGCGTAATGATCAGTGGAGAGATCAATAAAGATGTAGCAGATGATTTTGCCGAGAGAATGTTGGTTCTGGATTCAGAATCCCATGATCCAATAACAGTTTATATTAACTCTCCTGGTGGAGATGTTGATTCAGGATTTGCAATCTATGACATGATCAGGTTTGTTGAATCGGAAGTTAAAGTGGTTGGAATGGGGCTTGTTGCATCTGCAGCAGCTCTCATCTATCTTTCTGTTCCAAGTGAAAGAAGAGTTGCCTTTCCTAACTCCACTTATCTTATTCATCAGCCTCTTTCTCAGCTTAAAGGTACAGCCATTGAGCTGGATATATATGCAAAGAAGCTTGGGGAGCTGAGGATTAAGCTGGATAAAGTCATAGCAGATGCAGTGGGTAAGAGTGTAGATGAAGTATCGAAAGATACAGAGAGAGACCACTGGCTCAGTGCTGAAGAAGCCAAAGCTTATGGAATAGTAGGAAGAATAATTACTAATAAGTGTGAATTGTAATTAGGTTTATCATATTCCGTAATTTGATTTATATATCGCCACCCAGGAAAGACTCTTGGGTGGTTTTTTACTAATGGATCAAGGGAATAAAGAACCTTTTTGACCAGCCTTAAGTTTTTTTGCACAAAAAATGAGATTTCCGCGTTTATATAAGTATGAAGCGCTTTCTTTTTATGATGGCAATTATCCCGTTGTTGCTTTCATGTTCACCATCTCCAGACAAAGAGGAAAGATTTGTGATTGTCACTTGGAATATGTGTGAGTTCTTCGATTCCAGGGAGGATGGAGGAGAATATGCGGGATGGAGAGAAAGCGATGGATGGAATGACGCCAAGTATAACGAAAGAATAAAGAAGTGCGTAATGTATATGGTTTCCAACTTTATGGATGCGGATGTTATAGTGCTGGAGGAAGTGGAGAGTAGTGAAGTCCTTATTTCTCTCTTGGAATGTGGAATGAAGAAGGAAGGCTATATATACTATGGCATCGCATCAGATGAGAGTGACTTGAGTGTTGCTTTTATCTCCAGAATAAAGCCTGTATCCCTCAGACTATTGTTCGTGCCATCCTCCCGTCCGATGCTTTCTTTGGATTTTGACATCAATGGAGAGATGGTCAGGATAGTAGGAGTACACCTTAGAAGCAGGCTTAAAGAAGAGAATAAAGAAATAAGAAGAGAAGAATTATTGATGCTAAAAGACGAAGCTGAGAAGTGTGATTGTCCTCTCATTATCATTGGAGACTTTAACATTGATCCCTTTATCCACAAAGAAGAGATGTGTGATACAAGGGAAGGCGAAACTACTCTCCCCTTGACTGGGGACGGTTCAAGAGCATATGGTGGCAGGCTTTTTTCTCCATATCTGGATTATGCATCACCTCTTATAGGAGGAACGTATTTTTTTGAGGGGCAATGGGAGAGACTTGACAATATTCTGCTCTCCTCATTTTTCTTTGACTGGGAAGGCATAGAGTATGAGGGGACTACGATAATTAAGGGTGGGGACGCCTCCGATTACTTAGGACGTCCTTTGAAATATGATAAATCTACAGGAAAAGGAATGTCAGACCACTTTGCCCTTAAATCTACTTTTACCATATAATAGACACATGGAAGAGAATATCAGGGAAATATTACTAGGCGGGCAGAGTTTTTCTTGGACAGAAGAAGAGGATGGCACCTTCTCTGCCGTATTAAATGAAAGAGTATATAGAATCAAAGGTATTGAAGATGCATATTCCGACAGTTATCTCCACTCTTATTTTGATCTTGATTATGACTATGAAAAGGCAAGGCAAGAGATAAGAGCCAAAGACGAAGTGTTGAAAAATGCTGTAGATAAAGTAGGAATGCTGAGAATACTGAAACAGGATCATTGGATTACTACTATCTCTTTTATTCTTTCTCAGAATAACAACATCAAGAGAATAACAGGGCTCTATAGAAAGCTATGTAGAAACTATGGTCATGAAGTAGAGGAAGGTTATTGGTCTTTCCCTACACCGGAAGAATTGGGTAGGGCCACGGAAGAGGATTTAAGGGCTCTAGGTGTGGGATTCCGCGCTCCGTTTATTATTGATGCCGTAAATAAACATGAAATCCTATCTCAAATCGATTCCCTGGACTTTGACGGAGCCATGGAGAAACTCCAGGAGATAAAAGGAATCGGTCCGAAAGTAGCTTCATGTATTCTTATTTTTTCTTACGCCAGGAGAGAGGGCTTCCCTATGGACACTTGGATGAAGCAATGTATGGCCAAGTATTATCCAGAAAAAGACAAGTCATACTTCCATCCCTATGAAGCACTTTCCCAACAGTATCTGTTTTCTTTTATGCGTGGATAGGGAAATGGCGGACACATTTGTATCCGCCATATAATAACAGTTATCACAAGTCGCACAATATGTTTATCTTGCTGTCTTGATGATATTTATACAACTTGTGCTATTCTTGTTGTATACAGCGAGATATTCGCCGGAAAGAGATATTTCTATCTCATTTGCACCCTTTACGTCACAGTCTATCCAGCTTCCTTTTGTCAGGACCAAGCCTCCCTTTTCGAGACTGTCTTCGCTTCTCAGTGTATATAGTCTTTCATTCTTGGTGTCCAATAAATAAGAGTACTTGGTGTCGGGAGCCATCTTAATTATGCTTATTCCTTCTTCTTTTATATCCTCTGTGTGATAGAGTGCGTATTCGTCCAAATTGTCGTAATTACGTTTGTAGTAATTGACTTCGCTTGGAGTGAAGACAAATGCATAATCTCCGCTGTGAGATAAGAATCCACAGGCCCTGGCATCAAGAAAATCTGCCTTAAATCTATTTTGAGCATAGTATTCGAAGAAAGCATCTTCATCTTTCCATACCATATGTTCGCCTATTGATATACCACTACTGTTTTGAGTGAATTGATATACTTTCGCCCTTTCTCCGCTTGTAACGATTACATATCCCATTTCAGGTATTGAGGCAATATTTTTAAATCCTGTTCCTCCCCATTCAATTTGTGGGTCTAAAGAATAATCCTCCCGTCTCACCATCTTCCCTTTCTCTGCGTTCTGGTTAAAAAGGATTATACCCATTCTTCTTCTGTCGTTACTCTGTATTGTTGCAATCAGCGTGGACTTTGAAGGCGTAATGGAAATAAACTTGTCTGCTTTGCCGTCCCCTCCGTCTTTATCGAAGTTCTTTGCTTCGTCTGTCACTACAAGCTGGCTCTTTGATACCATTACATTTACCGCCTTGCAGCTTAACTTCTGATTAATAAGGAACAATACATTCCAAAAACTGTCGTCTTCCTCGCCATAGGACGAAAAGTCTGCCACATCTCCGTCAAAGCCTAGATCAGAATATGTATATTCACTTTCTACAACAGGAGTTATTCCATTTACGCTGACAAGTTGTACAGTTTTATACTGATTGCTGGCAATTAACAGCCTATTATCAGGAAGGAAGTGCATTACAACCCCAGACCCCAATTTCCACTCGCTTCCTTCATTGAGAGTATACTTCTGATAGGGGTCTCCGTGATTGGTGTTTGATGCTGCTTGGAATGAAACACTGCTGGATCCCATGGAGCCTTTGTCTTTAGTCTCGGTAATTACATCGATTCGGTGAACGCCTTTTTTTACTCCGGAGGCGAATGTAAATTCGCTTCCTTTTCCTACTTCTTCTCCATCGAGGAACCAGGTTGTCTCCAAATCATTAATAGAAAGAGGAGATGACTTTGGCAGGGTTATATTGAGAGTGAAGCTCTTATTCTCTTCCATAAGAGATTCCAAACCGTTTATCTCCACTTCTACCGGAAGTGAGGTGTTATTCGATATCTCTATTTCTCCGCCTTCATTAGCTGCAGAGTAAGGGAAAGTAATGACACCTTCAGTCTTTTCTTTATTTGATATTCTTATGGCTTCTGCGATGCCGGAGAGTGTATTTCCTTCTGTATCAAGGAGTTTTGCAGTAAACTTATAGGAGCCTGTGTCCATGTTGTCTTTGACTATTACGACACTGTTGTCGCTAGGTTCCGATGGTAATAGGCTTATTTCTGTTCCGTCTTGGGCGGTAAGGGTTACGAATACCGACTTGGCTTTTGGAAAGGCCTTGTCATCCCATTTAAGGGTGATGGTCAGACTGCCTTTTCCTACTAGCTGGTCTACACTTACTTTTGCACTGTTTTTTCCTGCCGTAAGATAAACTGTGGTCTCCCCGTAACATAGATCTACTCTGTCTTGGTTAAATCCATATACCTTTATTGTCCATTCTCCTACAGAGAGATTATCTAGATTTATATAGGAGTAGTAGGTGTATCGAGGATCGCTTTCTTTCCCGTCAGGCCCTACCGCTATAACTCTATACCCATATATCTCCATATTCTCTCTTAAAGGAGACAGAGTCCTGACACTCTTGTTCATTTCTACCCTGAGTGTGGCGCTTTCCACATTGTCACTACATGATTGTAATGAGAGAGCCAACAAGATGCACAATAAAACATAAACAACTCTTTTCATTTTATCCTCCAAATAACGAGTCTCATTAATAGAACGCGTTTTTCCCCGTTTTTGTCGAAATTTTCCCCTTGTTGCTTGAAAAAAGCCCATTTGGTATCATAAAGAAGGAGAAAAACATGAAGGATCCTCTTTTACTTCTTCTTTTGGCGTTGGTTGGCGTTTTCCTGTATTTAGTGACTGTCAAGGGAGTCATATATCCATGGTTTTTGCTTCTAATGGTTTTTGTTACAGCCCTTTGGTATATTGCGAACCACTACATAAGCAGGAAGATGGTTGAGAAGACAAGGAAGGGAGAGGAGTTTTTCTTTCAAAACGCACAAATGGTGGATCAGACAGGCACCGAGCTTTTGTCTGGAGCGTTGATCGTAACCAAAGATGAAATAGTGTTTGCAAAAAGAAAGGGGTATTTTGGTGGAATCCAAGTGCTGTGGTCCGCTTTTTCATCTACTGTCTCTTCTTATTCCTTCGACTTTATTACAGAGAAAAAAATGGGTCTTAAACTCTTTTTGAAAGGTGGAAAAGAAGAAGTAAAGTTCGTCTCTCCGAAAATAAAAGAAAGGGAAAAAGAGTTCAGAAAAGCCCTTGGCTGGCCTGAAGAATAAGAAAAAAAGTGGAAAAAAATTAAAAAGTGTCCTCTTTTGCCCCTATTCGAGAGGCTTTTTTCAGATGATTATTGAGTCATGAAGAAAATCATGGCTCTATTTTTAGTTCTTATAAGTCTGAGTTTTTTGTACTCTGCAGTTTCTGTTTCCATAGACATCGATGGATTGGACTCTATATGGAGCGAAGGCTTGAGAGTAGGTGGAAACTGCTCTTTTGACTATAACGACTTGAAAATAACAATCCCAGTTAGGTATGGAAAAAGCGATGATAATTTTCTTCATTTTGTAGAAACAGGGGCATTGATAGGTGTTTATCCTATAGATGGCCTAGGCTTTATAGTAGAGGCATCCTTCTTGAAGTTCGGTTATCTATGGGGTATAGCCGCTCCATCTGATCCTTTTGCTTTTGTCAGTGAAGGGAGTATCGGGTGGGATTATAGCTTTGGCCACTTCTACATAGAGCCACGTCTTTCATATCGTTCTTTAATCTCGGTTACAGGTGAGTGTGGAGAGGCATTTAAAAAGATACCTCAATTCACAGGCGTCAGGGCGTCTCTATCCCTTGGCGTAGTTTTCTAGAAAAAAGCCTTAGGCGTTTTGAATATTTTGAAAGGAGGAAACCCTCGATTTAGGAGGGTGAATAAAACCATGGAAAAAAAGCGTATTTTCAACGTGTTAGTGGTTTCTCTATTGATTGCATCGATCTTGATTTCATGCTCCCCCAATCTTGCGGGACCATCAGGAATACCACAGGAAGATGTTGTCAGAGTAAGTGCAAGAGTCATTGAGAAAGAGTATGACAGAGTGAGAAGTGCATTGATTGAATCCGGCGAGTACTCGGAAGAAGACTTTGCTTCATTTGGAGAACTTGACGGGGAGAGTGTGGTCAGAGGCGCTTTGGAAAATGGAAACGAAGATGTTTTGAATTTCCTTTATTCCACTTGTGAGGGGAAAAGTACTGGAGAGATACTACAGAATGCAAAGCCCCTACTTTCTGATAGTTCATATAAAGAGCTGGAAGCGAAGGTGAGGGAACTGGAAGAAAAAGCTGGAGAGTGGGGCGAAGAGATAAGTAGAGGCCTTGCACCTAGTCAGAAGGAAGAGTTCTACAAAGATCTTAGGTCAATGGTGGTTAAGACTGTGGTTCTTCTTACAGCAGCTATCGTTTATGCATTGATGCCAAAGACAATGTTCTGGGGAAAAGTAAGTGCAGCTACTGCAGTATCTGTCGCTGCAGGTGTCGTGACTTCCGCTTTTATTACTCTGGTGGAGTGGAGTGACGAAGATTTGAAGTACAGTGACAAAAGCTTTGATACTTGGCTTTCTGATATAAGTGTGGAACCTTTTGCCGACTGGGCCTTGGCACAAGGAGTGTTGAACACACAGATGGCTGCAACAAATAACCCTGTAACAAGCGCCCTTGTATTGGGTGTCTTCGCCCTTTATCACATTGGAGACAATGCAAAGACCTTGTTGAAGAAATACAACTGGGCTGTTTGATTATAAATTCCGGCCTTCCTAGCGAAGGCCACAAGATGCCTATATGATATAGAAACAGATACAGAATTGAGACACATCTTTATTATTTCTTTGTTCTCGATACTCTGAGTTTTTCCAAAATACAAATACTTAACGATTTCTCTTCCTTTTATAATCTCTCTCCATGTCCTATAATCGAAGTGGAGGACTAGATGATCAGATTCAACGATAGTGTGAGAGATAGATTTATCAGATATACCACATATGACACAATGTCTGATGGTAATGCATGCGGAAAGAAAAGGCCTACTACTGATGGACAGGAAGAATTACTTCTCCTGTTAAAGAAAGAGTTGGAAGAACTTGGTCTGGAGACATACTATGGAGAAGAAAAGGTAGTAATGGGTGTTTTAAAGGGAAATACTGAAGGAACTACCATCGGCTTCATGGCCCATGTAGATACTGCAGATGACTGCAATGGAAACAATGTTAAGGCAAAAGTCTGGAGTAACTATGACGGTGGGGAAATAAACTTGGAAGATGGTGTAACACTGGATCCAAGTAATGATAGAGATCTTCTTTTATATAGAGGTAAAGAGATAATTACCAGTGATGGAACATCACTTCTTGGTTCAGACGATAAAGCCGGTGTCGCCATAATAATGGAAGCTGTAAAGTATCTGGTGGAGCACCCCGAAGTAAAGAGACCTACTATCGAAGTATATTTTACACCCGACGAAGAGACAGGAAGCGGAATGGACATGTTCCCTTACGATAGGATCAAAAGCCAGTGTTGCTATACTGTAGACGGGGAAGCTGAAGGCGAAGTGGAGATTGAATGCTTTAACGCCGCCACAGTCGATATCCTTTTAAAAGGCGTTTCTATACACCTCGGTTCTGCAAGAGGGGTGATGGTTAATGCCGTTACGATGGCAAGTCATATTGTAACAGCTCTTCCTCAGGCAGAAAGCCCGGAAGCCACAGATGGCCGCTATGGCTATTACTGTCCTTTGACTCTTTCCGGTACTGCAACGGAAGCAAGACTAAGTGTTTTTATCCGTGATTTCGACAAAGAAAAGTTTGAACATCGGATAGAGTCCGTCAAGAAAATTGTCTCTGCCGTCGAGGCGCTTTATGGTGGTGAGATTAAGGCTGATGTTTCTGTTTCTTATCACAATATGGCAGAAGCCAATAAGAAAAACCCAGGAGCTATAGAAGCTGTATATGTAGCTTCCAAAGAGCTTGGTCTTCCAATAAGAGAAGAGATCATCCGTGGTGGCACAGATGGAGCGAGACTGGCTGAGACAGGAGTGTCATGTCCAAACCTTTATACAGGTGGTCATAATCTTCATTCTCTTAAAGAGTGGATAGCTGTAGAGGCTATGAGTAACAGTGTGAACCTTTGTCTTGGAATAATAAACTATTGGAGTAAAAGATAACCTAATATGAAGAGATCTCTTCTTCTTTTGTTAATAACAATTATTATCTTTCCTTTGTTTGGGAAGATTACTATCGATGAAAGTGTTCCTGAAGATTATAGAAAAACAATCGAAGATGCTTTGATTGAAAGTACAAACGGAAGAAGAGATGTAGATGTTTTGTTTGACTCTTTTTCACTTGAAGACGACTTGGTTTCTTTTTCAATAAGTGTAGGAAATGAGAAGTATGAAACTACCGTTCCCCTCTCTTACATGGAACAAGAAATAAGAAACATGGCCTTCTATTCTCAGCCCTTATTCAGTGAATCTGAAATGAAGCTTGATTATGTCTCTTCTCTTTCATATTCGACGGTTTCTTCTCCATCTCTTAAAAGAGGAAATGTTGTATTTGCACTAGAAGAAACGGGAAGAAATAGAGGGGTTTTCGTTGCATCCTCAAAGCATAAGGATGCCTTTGAATTAGATGCACTCTATCTGTCTTCCCCTTTCCCCGGAATGAAGATCGAGAAAGGAAAAGGAATAGAAACTTCTGTTTCTTATTCGATCTCACCCTATACATTGGGTATGTCTCTGGAAGGTGGAGTGTCTTTTTACACTCCTTTCTATCCATTTCTTCCCTACGTTGGTTTAGGCTTTGATGTGGAGAGAAGAGAAATCGTTTCATTCCTGGCGATGGGTGGAAGAACTATGTTTAATTTCTCTTCTCTATGGGGAGATGTTCCAGTTCTGAGAAACATGTCTCTTGATGGCAGAGTGGAGGTCTTATTCAGAATCAAGAATAAAGTGGAGTTGGGCGGAAGGTGGAGTATGACCGGTGTGATAAGACCGCTCTCTTGGCTCTCTCTTTCTTTGGGATATACCTATGATCTTTATTTGGGAAATATGGTTTCTCTTTCTCTTGGAGCTCTTATATGAAGAAAATGATTCCTCTTTTCTCTATTCTTGTTTTCATTTTACTGTCTTCATGTACTACAATGAGCATTTCGGAGCGGCCTTCTTGGATAGATGCTGTTCCAGAGATTCCCGGAGAAAAGGTTTTTGTTGCGTCCGGAATGGGGACTAGCGAGGTGGAGGCAAGAAGTAACGCTGTACTTTCCGCTTTGTCCCAGATGGGGGAAGAGATAGGTTATAGTTTGGAAGAGAAGTACTTCAGGGAACTTTTCTCTTCTTTGGTAATCTCTGATCTCGGAGCGAGAATAGCAGATGAATACTCTTGGGAAATCGACGGGGAATGGACCGTATATGTGGCAGTAACAGCCGTGGACGAGACTTTCGAAGGTGCAAGAAGTCCAGAGTTTTTGGAGATACAAAAAAGAGAAGAGGAGATAAGCTCACTTCTCTCGTCTTCTCTCGATGCTTACAAGAATAATAGGGATATGGAGGCTGTGGAGAATGTCTTGCAAGCAGCTTTGATTTCTCTCTCCGGAGAAGTAAAAAATGAAGAGTACAGCCCGGAATTTCTCTTTGAAAAAGCAATCAGGTATATATCTAATTTGAAGATTGAGAATGTAAAACCTTCCCGTGACACTCCATCAGATTCTCTTGAGTTCAGAGTTGTAAGGAAGAAGGGGCTTATGTACCCGGTTGTAGAGAATGCTTTGGTTGAGTGCTCTTATTCAGCCATATCTCTCAGCGGCGAAATAGAAAATCTATCTCATCTTGCAAGGACAAATGCAAAGGGTAGATTTGTAATGAATAGGACTAATCCTTATGCACTCCATGAGGGAAGTATAAAGCTGAGTATGCATATAGACGATGACCTGATGTTTAATCTGTCTCTTAAGGCACCGGTGGATCTTATGAGGAGATTAGACGAGGCTATAGAGAATGAAAGCTTGGAATACTCCTATTCATTTCCTCCCCGTCAGGATACCACATCTGTTGTAATAGCCTTGGCTGAATATAACTATGATGGATCCATAAGAAAAGAAGATGGTGTGTTGAAGAGTATTTTAGAGAATATGTTTGCTTATCAGGGCATCACTTTCGACAACATTGTATTTGCCGAAGGTGAAGAAGAAAGTGATAACATCGAATCCCTATTATCTCAATACGGCCATATGAATAAAGTCTACATCATAAGAATGGGTGTAGTATCAAGGATAAAAATCGATGACAAAGTCTACTCGAGAGCAGAAGGAAAGATAATCGAAATCATTCCATCTACATTAGAGAGGAACGATGTATCTGCTTTCCACTCCTGTGTCTCAGGATCTGGCGAAAAAGAGGCGGACGAGAATACTCTGGAGAAGATTTCTCAAGTCATCTGCGGTTTTCTTCTTGGAGAGTTCTGATAGCCAGAGACGGATTGTTTGTAATGATTAAAGGGACGGAAAGCTCAAGCATGACTTTTATTCCCTCCTCTGTGTCTACAGTCCAAGGACATATGGTCCAACCTGGCTTATCTTCTTTTTCTCTCTTTGCAATGTTCCATTTCGGTTTAAGAAAAGAGCAGGGGAAAATTAATCGTCCTTGTCCCCTCCTGCATACAATAGGGATGTTTTCCCCTTCGTATATTATGCCCAAAGGAAAATGCTTTTTCATAAGTTTGCCAGCTCTTCTCATGGCAAAGGGATTGAAAGACGAAATCATTATTTGAGGCCAGAAGCTTTCTCTTTTCTTCAACTCTTCCCATAACAGATCCACGACTTCTTTTCTGAATCCTATTGGCTTGTCTGCTTTGATCTCGATATCATACCACACACTTCCAAGGGTATCGAAGACTTCGGATAGCAGAGGAACTTCAGGTGCGATTCCCCTTAACTCTTCAAAGGTAATATCTTCAATCTTTTTGTCTATACCGAATACTCTCTTGAGAGAGTTGTCATGGGAGACTACGAGATGATCGTCCAGAGTAGGATGGACATCGAGTTCGACACCGTCCGCCCCCTCGTCAATCGCCCTACAAAATGACTGTAGTGTGTTTTCCCTTTCAATTAGCGGGGAACCACGATGACCTAGGACATATACTTTTCCATTATCTCTATCTTTCAGCAGTTCCCAAGAGTTCATTGATCTCCTCCTTCCATCTACTTTCATCCGGTGTCTCCAGAATAAGAGGTATGTTCCTGACTTCTCTTCGTCTGACAATAGTCAGGAAAGCTTCTTTTCCTATTAATCCCAGCCCTATACTTTCATGTCTGTCTTTATTTGATGACAGAGGTACTTTTGAATCATTTAAGTGCATCCCCAATAGTTTCTCTTCTCCAAAACGAGAGAAGAAAGAATCAAGGACTCCATCAGGGTCCTCTTTCACGTCATATCCCGCTCCGAATAAATGAGCGGTGTCCAAAGTAAAACCCACTCTGTCTTTGTTCCTGATTCCAGATAGGATTGCATCCAACTCTTCAAATCGAGAACCTATGATAGTGCCCGCCCCCGCTGTATTTTCCAATGCAATCTTTAGTCCCGGCACTTCATCAAGAACTCTGTCCACCATAATGCTGCAGCGCTTTATTCCATCTTCCACTGAGCCTTCTTTATATGCCCCCGGGTGAATGTTTATAGTTTCCAATTCAAGTCTAATAACTCTTGTCCCCTCGTCTAAAAAGAGATTAAAAGATTTCTCTGACATCTCTTTATCCGGGGAGGCTGGGTTGATGAGGTAACCTGCATGGGGAAGAATAAATCGGGGTTCATAACCTAAATCAGAGATGTTTTTCTTAAAATCAGACACATCGTCTTCTTTTAGTTCCGGGCTTTTCCATTGCCTTTGGTTTTTTGTAAATAGTGCAAAACCTGTGGCTCCCAATTCTTTTGCTCTCAAAGGAGCAAAGGACACTGAGCCTTGGCTTGATACATGGGGTCCTATATGAATCATATGTTGGATTTTATCCCCTCTTTTTCATTTGGGCAATGGAGGAGGATATTGTCAGAAAAGAGGAATATGTAGAAAATCACACTATGCATAGTGAATTGATAGTTGGAAATACTTATTTTGGTTTTCGTCTTTTGGATAAACGTTCTTGCCCTGACTATAGAGGTGTCGGATATCTCTTTAGACATGAGAAGACGAAGATGGAAGTATATTTTTTGTCCACAGACAACAGTGAGTGCTTCTTCTCTTATACTGTCTACACTCCACCGGAGGATGACACAGGCGTTTTTCATATATTGGAGCACACTGTTCTTACAGGAAGCAAAAAATACCCTGTAAGAGATCCTTTCATGGCTCTCAACAGAAATAGCTGCAATACATTTCTCAATGCAATGACAGCTCCTGATAGGACAGACTATCCTGCTGCAAGTCCTGTAAAGAAGGATTTTGACAATATTTTCTCTGTATATACCGATGCTGTATTCGATCCTTTGTTGAGAAAAGAAGACTTTATGCAGGAGGGGATAAGACTCTCGAGCCAGGGGGAGTTACACTTTGAGGGTGTAGTCTTTTCCGAGATGCTGGGTGACGTTTCAAGTCATGAAAGTGTAGTCCAGAGTGCAACCACCCGCCCTCTATATGGAGAAGACTCTCCTTATAAGTATGAGTTCGGAGGTAATCCTCCGGCAATAACGGATCTCACTTATGAGAAGTTCCTTGAGACTTACCATAAGTATTATGTTCCTGCAAATATTACACTCTTTCTCTATGGGGATTTGGATATTCTTGAAAAACTGGAATTTCTGGATAGAGAGTATCTTTCCAATCGGGAAGGGGGAGAGAAGGCCGAGAGAGTCAAATGTCCTGAGAGATGGAGTGAGCCAAAGAAATGTAGATTTGAAAGCAGTGCAGATGAAGATGACGATACATCGTCTATAATGGTCTCTTGGCTTCTTGGAGAAGCAGACGATCCTTTGGAGAATACAATTCTTTCTTTGGTTGTAGATGTTCTTTTAGGAAATCCAGGATCTCCTTTATATAAGAGAATAGTCGAGAGCGGCATAGGAAGGGATATATCTACAGAAAGTGGTATGGTTGATTCTTATAGAAACCTATCCCTTAGCGTCGGGTTCTCCGGGGCAAAAGAAGAAAGGGCCCAGGAGGCAGAGTCTTTTATTTTGAAGTCACTGTCTGAGATAGTTGACGAAGGCATAGATCATATCCACATTGAATCAAGCTTAAGACGAATGGAATTTAAGATCCAGGAGATAAGCGACGGACTCCCCGAAGGTTACAGAATCTACTTTACCCGCATCGATAAAGGATGGGCTTATGGGAAGAATCCTTCAGATATGCTTCAGACTCTTTCTATGGTGGGAAAAATAAGAGAAGAGATAAAGAAGGACGATTATTTCCTGGAGAAATGGATATGGAAGAATCTTATTGAAAACACTCATAGACTTCTATCTGTGATTACCATGGATAAAAGTGTACAGGAGAGAATGAATAATGAGATAAGAAGGAAGCTGGAAGAACACAAAGGGGAATGGAACGAGGAAGAGGAGAGAGCGTATTTAGAGTTTGAAGAGGGGGAGGATACAATTGAAGAGTGTGAGAGTATCCCTCGTCTTTCTCTCTCCGACATACCAAATAGTTTGAATATTATTCCAAGGGAAGTGAGGGGAGATATAATAATATCCAAGATGCCGTCAGCTTCCATAGTCTACAGTGATATTGCTTTTGATGTCTCTGATTTTTCAGTTGAAGACATTGAGTATGTGAGCCTTCTTTCCCGAGTAATGCTGATGACTGATGTAGGTGATATGGATTACTCGTCTTTCTTATCATCCATGCGTTTTGTTACAGGTGCTTTCTCTTCTTTCCTTGATATAGGATCGGATTGTAATGGAGAAGAAAAAGATAGCCTAATCTTTAGGTTTAAGAGTCTTTCTGGACACTTTGATGAAGCTTTGGACCTTCTTTTAAAGCTACTTAAGGAAGGGAATTTCTCTTCTCCCGATAGGGTGAGGGCGGCGTTACGTGATATTGAAAGTGATTATGAAGCGTCAGTCGTGAGACAGGCCCACTCTTTCGCCCTTGGCTCTGCATCACGTTCTCTTACCTCTAGTCTATATACGACAGAGAGAACGGAGGGTCTCATGTTCTGGTATAGAGTGGAAGAGATGCAAAAGGACGGAGAGTTCGAAAAAACATGTAAGAAACTATCAGAGATAGCAGGTAAGACATTTACAAAAGAGAGAGTAATATACCATATGACGTTGGACGACGACGGATATGAAGAGAAGGTAAGGAGCGTAGAAGACTTTATATCTAATCTCAATAGTGGTGTATGTAGAGGCAAGTCTACAAAAGTGATCCCTATGGATGCAAAGAAGAATCTCGGATACTCGTTTTCTTCCCCTGTGTCATATTCAGCTTTTTCAGGAAAGGCCCCTGACGAAGAGAGCAAGGCCACAAGTTCTATGAGAATGCTATTGTCCATGGTGTCTCAAAACTCTCTTTGGTCCCTGATCAGAGAGAAAGGTGGAGCGTACGGTGCAGGATCTGGATTGGATATCAACGAAGACATCTGGTACTTCTACACCTATAGAGATCCAAGACTTGAAAAGTCTATTTCAGATTTCTATCTTGCAGTAGAGACAGAAGAGATTAATGATGAAAAACTGGAGGATGCAAAGCTGAAGATACTCGCTAGGGACACTAGGCCCATGGGACCTCAGTCCAAGGGGCTTTTGGATTTAAGGCGATATATCTACAATATCTCCGACGAGCTGAGACGAACACTTAAAGAGAGTCAGTTGGTTCTTACAAAAGAAGAAGTGGAAGGTATAAAGAAGACATTTCTGGAGACCATGGAAGAAGGATGTATCACAGTTCTGGCTGGTAGAAAAGCCTTGGAAAACTCAGGTCTGTCTTTAGAAATCAAGGCCTTACCTTTTGCAGTGCATAGTTGAAAATCATGTAGTACAATATGGAAAGGAGTGTTACATGAAATATATCGGTGCATTGGATCAGGGTACAACAAGTACACGTTTTATTATATTCGACGATAAAAACAACATCGTCTCCTCTTCTCAGCTTGAGCATAGGCAGATATTTCCTAAGCCCGGTTGGGTGGAACATAATACGGAGGAAATCTGGTCCAATACTAAAAAAGTCATAGAGGGTGCTCTTGAAAAGGCAGGGCTTAGAGGTGATGAGCTCAGCGCCGTAGGTATTACAAACCAACGAGAGACGATAATAGCTTTTAACAGAAAGACTGGAAGAGCATATCATAATGCAATTGTTTGGCAGGACCTGAGAGGTGCGGATTTTATCGACAATGTGCTTTCAAAGAATGTTGAAGAGTCATGGATCAGAGAAAAGACAGGTCTTTTGTATTCCCCATACTTCTCAGGCTCAAAGATCAGGTGGCTTCTTGATAACGTACCTCAGGTCAGCGATGGTGTAGCGAAGGGAGACTTGGTATTCGGCACTATAGACACATACATGGTTTATAAGCTTACCGGGGGTAAGGCCATAGTTACTGACGTAACCAACGCCTCCAGATACATGTTGATGAACATAAAGACTCAGAAGTGGGATCCTGAGTTATTGGAAATTTTCGGCGTAAAAGAAGAGAGCTTACCTGAAATAGTATCTTCTTCCGGTGTCATATATGGATACACGGACCCAGACGGACCGTTTAAGGCATCTATTCCTGTCTGTGGAATTCTAGGAGACCAGCAGGCTGCTCTGTTTGGCCAGGCTTGCTTCGACAAGGGATCCAGTAAATGTACATATGGCACAGGCTGCTTCATGCTTGCCAATGTGGGAGAGGATGTATGCTACTCGAAACATGGCCTGATCACTACTGTCGGTTACAGGATAGAGGGGGAAAAACCTGTATTTGCCTTAGAGGGTTCTGTTGCCGTCGCCGGCTCCCTGGTTCAGTGGGTAAGAGATAATTTGAAGATGGTTTCTTCTGCAAAGGAATTGGATGAGCTAGCGATGAGCGTCCAAGACTGTGGAGGTGTATACATCGTTCCTGCTTTTGCCGGTCTGTTTGCTCCTTATTGGCGTTCCGATGCAAGAGGCGTCATTGCGGGGCTTACGGGTTATGCTTCCCGTGAGCATATATGTCGTGCCGTACTTGAAGCCACGGCTTTCCAGGCTTATGACATCGCTTCGGCTATGGAAGCGGACAGCGGAGTTGACATCGCGAGCTTGAAGGTAGACGGAGGAATGACCAATTCCTGGCCTTTGATGGCATTCCAGTCGGACATCCTTTCAAAGCCAGTAATAAGGCCTGTGATTGTAGAGACTACAGCCTTGGGTGCTGCATATGCTGCAGGATTGACTGTGGGTATCTGGAAGGACACAGATGAACTTAGAACTTACTGGAAAGAACAGACAAGGTGGACTCCTACTATGGATGACAAGGAAAGGCAAAAAAAGGTAGGATTTTGGAAGAAGGCTGTTAGTCGCACTTTGGATTGGGTTGCGGCTGAAGGGGAATAAAGAATGGTGGAGTTGTTCTCCAGTCTGTCTTCCGCTGATTATTTTAGAATGGCGGCGGAGACAGCTATACTTACATTTTTCATCTATAAGCTTTATATGGCTGTGGCTGAAACCAGAGCCAAAGAGATTGCTGTTTTTATTCTTGGATGGGCTGTCCTCTACGGCTTCTCTTACATTTTGAAACTGCAGGTTCTTTTGCTGTTGATGAAAACGCTTTTGATACCTGTGTTGATGATGCTGATTGTATTCTACACTCCGGAGCTGAGGCGTTCATTTACAGGAAACAGAGGAAGAGGAATATTCCGTTCTTCCCAGACCTCTGCAAGCCAGTTGGACAGTGTTTTGAATGCATGTGCAACTCTCGTTACAAAAAAGAGAGGTGCCTTGATTATATTCCCTCGTCAAACTGACTTGAAGAATATCTATGAGACGGGAACAAAGCTGAATGCAGATTTAAGTGCCAACTTGATTCTTACAATCTTCGACCATGATACTCCTTTGCATGACGGTGCTTGTGTAATATCAGGGGGAAAGTGCACATATGCCGCATGTTATCTTCCTCTATCAAAGCAGACGGCGATCAAAGATACGTTCGGAACAAGACACAGAGCCGCCTTAGGGCTTTCGGAAGAATCAGATGCAGTGATTTTGATAGTAAGTGAAGAGACAGGAGCAATCTCTCTAGCCTATAACGCTAACATTTACTATAACCTTGATCTGGATAAGACAAAGAATATGTTGATTATGCTTCTCTCCGGTAAAGAAGTGGTGCCTCAGGATCTACAGAAGAGTGATAACGGTAAGGAGGAAGACAATGCAGAATAAGAATAAATTCTCCTCTGCCGTATTCGGTAACTGGGTTGCAAAGGTTTTTTGTTTTATTGCAGCACTTGCCATTGTGGTGGCAGTTCGATTCTTAAATGTAACAGATAGAGTGGTCACGATTCCAATCACAGTCTATATAAACCCACAGAGCCAGTATCAACCGGTTTCATTAGTTCCTGAGTCTGTGAATGTAGTCATATCAGGAGAAGACGATATAGTTTACCTTGTGGATCCTTCTCTAATAACTGCGTCTGTGGATTTCTCTGATGTAGGAGAAGAAGGAATTGCGAGAAGAGTCGTATATCTTGATTACGACAATGATATCTTCTCTTCCTATGGGCTGACTATAAAATCTTCACCGGCCACAATACGTATTCTCTTCCAAGAAGGAAGCAAGTGATGATAAAAGGCCTAGGTGTCGATATCGTAGAAAACAATAGATTCACTTCTTTTCCCAAGGGCGCTTTGGAAAAGATTTTTACATCTTTCGAGTTAAGTGAAATGGAGAGACGGGTAGATAAGACAGAGTTTCTTGCCTCCCGTTTCGCTGTGAAAGAAGCAGTGGTAAAAGCCTATGGCACTGGATTCGGCGCCATTGGGGCAAGAGATATAGAAACCAGAAACGATGAGAGAGGTAAGCCTTTTGTGTTAGTAAAGGGAGAGAGAAGAGATGATATCCATATCTCTCTTTCCCATGAAGCGGAATATAGCATGGCATTTGCTGTCTTGGAGGAGCTGTGAGCCGTTTAGATTGGCATAGACCTGAAGTTGTTATGCCTCAGGATAAGAGGAGAATCGCCCTTACCATCAGTTATGATGGAACCAAGTGGCATGGATGGCAGGTCCAGGATAATGCAGACAGCGTAGAAGGTGAGATAGAGAGGGTTCTTTCTATAGTTACCGGAGAAAATGTATTTCTCCAAGGCTCAGGAAGAACAGACAGCGGTGTTCATGCCCTGGGACAAGTAGCCCATTTTGACACTGAGTCGAATATTCCTGCAGAGAAATTCGCTGTTATTCTAAATACTAAACTTCCCCAATCCATCCGTATCCTTTCTTCTTGGGAGCCTGAGGGGGTCTTTCACGCCAGGTTTACTGCTATGGCGAGGGAGTATTGGTATCTTGTAAAAACATATACAGATATGCTCCCCTTCGACTCGGGAAGGATAACAGGTTTGAGGACTCTTCCTGATGTAGATGTTCTCAATGGTTATGCCTCCCTCCTTGTGGGAACCCACGATTTCTCTACTTTTTGTTCATCAAAAGATATGTGCGAGTCTAAAGTAAGAGATATTTATGAATCAGAGTGGAAGATGGAGAAAGATAGTTATGGCTTTCCTTTACTCAAGTATAGAGTTGCAGGAAATGCTTTTCTCTACAGGCAGGTAAGAAGTATGGTAGGTACTATGCTTGACAGTGCTCTTCTGGGGGAGGATGGCAGTGCATTCTTGGAGAGGCTTGAAGCCAAAGATAGAAGAAAGGCACTGAAAACAGCACCTTCAGACGGTTTGTACCTCTATAGAATAAGCTATGATGAAAAGGAGTATCTTTGGTTTGAGGAGGAGTACAATGGGCGATGACCTTACACTTGAGTGTTTTCTTTCCCTCCTTGACAGAGCGGAGGCGGTGATCGATAAAGATTATCTTTTTGAAGAGAGAGACGGTTTCGAATACTCGGTGAAAGAGATAGAAAGAGAGATGGAGACTGTCGATGGATTTGAGGAGATATCTTCATGCCACAAATGCAATGCCTGTTTGGAGAGAAGTATTTTTGCAGAGCCTATTTTGAATCCGAATCCTAAGATTCTCTTTGTCTCTCCTATGCCAGAAAGCACCGGTATTTTTTCTTCATCCTCAAACGACTACTTTATGAAGTGGTTGACTGCAATTAAGCTTACTCGTAGAGATATTGCCCTGACTACTCTCATCAAGTGTCCCGTAAAAGAGTTCACAAAAGAGTATGCCGATATATGTAAGGAGCATTTGAGGGACGAGATGAATATGCTTAAGCCCAAAACGATGGTTCTTCTTGGACAGAGTGTATCCTCATATATGTTACGTCGCTCCGGTGACATGGACAGTGTATTCAGAAAGAGAAAGTTTTCTGTAAACTCAATACCGGTGTTCTGTACTTATTCACCCCTTGATCTAGTAAGAAATAGAGCCCTTCGTGTTCCTATTTGGGAGGATTTAAAGTTTATTTCCTCATTTTTGGGAGAGGGGGATGATAAGTGAAGTGGGTGAGTGTAGTATTATCTGTTCCCTTTGAAGGTGAGTTCACTTATTCCGTCCCCGAAAAAATGGAAGATGAAGCAAAGTTCGGAAGAAGAGTCATGGTGCCCTTCGGTAAGGCGAAAAAGACTGCTTTCATCATTAAAGAGATATATACGAAGCCTGAAGTGGATTTCGAGATAAAAGATATAGACAGGGTAGTAGATAAAGAAGAAGTCTTTAATAAAGATTTGTTGGATACTGCAGTTTGGATGAGCAGTATGTATCTCTCTCCTGTAGGTGTGAACTTGTCATCTATGATTCCATCGGGAAGAAGGGAAAGCGAGTCGTCCCCCTTCTTTAACATCTCTTCCTTCTCTCCTGTAGAAAAACTCACTGAAGACCAGGAAAAAGCTCTTTCCCGTATTCGATCTTTTCCTTCTGACATGTTTTATCTTTATGGAGTCACCGGCAGCGGCAAAAGCGAGGTATATCTAAGACGGGCCGAGGATGTAATTAAAAGCGGAAAGCAGGTGTTGTATATGGTTCCCGAGATAACCCTGTCCCATCAAGTGACGGGAGAAGTATATCAGCGCTTTAATAAACGCGTGGCCATTCTTCACTCTGCCCTCACCCCCTCCCAGCGCTTAAAAGTATGGCGTGAAATAATGAATGGGGATGTGGACCTGGTTGTAGGGGCGAGGAGCAGTGTATTCGCCCCTTTCAAGAATCTAGGTCTCATTATCATGGATGAAGAGCATGAAGGAGCCTATAAATCCGGGCAGAGTCCCAGATACTCGGCACGCCAGGTTGCCCAGTATAGATCCGGGAAGTGGAAGGCCCAGCTTATTATGGGGTCGGCCACTCCATCTTTAGAGGCCTGGAATCTGATTAGAACTCAGAAGATCAAATCAGTTGTAATGAGAAACAGAATAGGGGAGGCGAAGTTTCCCAAGATTTCTGTGGTCAATATGAGAGGCGAAAAGAGAAATATAAGCCAGAAGCTTGAAGAAGAGATAAGAAGTGCATTGAAAGAGAAAAAAGGTGTAATTCTATTTCTAAACAGACGAGGTTTTTCCTATGGCTACGAATGTAAGTCCTGTGGAGCTATTATTGAGTGCCCCAACTGTTCTATAGCAATGACATACCATAAGGGAAGAAATAGGTTGATCTGTCATACTTGCGGGTTCTCCGAGCCTCTTGTGAAAGTATGTCCTGAGTGTGGATCTTTCGATATCTCCCCCCGTGGTTATGGAACGGAGAACGCTGAAGAAGAGGCGAGGGCTCTCTTTCCCTTTGCCCGTATCGAGAGACTTGATACAGATATCACAAACGGTGACAGTGAGAAGACACAGGAGATTCTTAATGCCTTCCGAGACGGTGAAATAGATATTCTTCTCGGCACCCAGATGATAGCAAAGGGACTTAATTTCCCTAAGGTGTCGTTAATAGGAATACTTAATGCGGACTCTTCTCTGGCCCTCCCGGATTTTAGAGCCGGAGAGAGGACATTCGACCTTTTGCATCAAGTTGCAGGCAGGGCGGGACGATACAGAGACGACGGAAAAGTAATAATACAGACCACACAGCCTACAGCTCCCGCTATTCAGATGGCTGCAACTAATGACCTGGAGCACTTCTATGAGAGAGAGCTTTCACAGAGAAAAGAGACTATGTTCCCTCCTTTTACAAGGCTGGTGAACTTATCTATCAGGGGAAAAATGGAAGACAAAGTAAAAGAAGCTGCAATGGCTCTTGGGGATATGGCGTCGTCTTTTTCTGAAAATGACGAAGAGATAGAAGTATTCTCTCCTTCCCCATGTCTCGTTGAGAAGATGGCGGGGCAATGGAGATGGCATGTGCTTTTACGTAGCCAGAGTATATCGAGGCTCTTGTATTTTACTCGTACTCTTCTCTCTTCTTTCCGTCTTCCATCATCTCTTCACTTGGAAGTGGATGTGGATCCCACGACTCTCTTTTAACTAGAAGAAGATTGAGAATATCCAGTCTGTAAGAGTAGAAGGGAGAATAGTCAGTAATTTCATCTTGAAGCTGTTCTTGACGTTGTAATGGGCGTGAGGATGCTTTTTTACGGCAATTGAAGCAAGTTTTCTTCCAAGGATCGCCGGATCTTTTGCTTTCTTTAGCTCTCCTGTCATGATGTGCTTCATCTTCAATAATGGTTCTTTATATATTTCTGTCTCCTCCAAAAGAGAGTCGAACTGACCGTTTACAGCACTCTGCATATTTGTTTTGAAGGCTCCAGGACGAATAGTGGTGACTTTAGCTCCGCTTTTTTTCAGCTCACGCCTTAATGAGTCACCATAAAGTTCTACAGCATGTTTTGACATGGGGTAGTAGCCATGTAATGGGATTGCCGCTATTTTTCCATATTCGCTGGAGATTACAGCAATAGTTCCCTTGCCTTTTATGACAAGGGGAATGAATACTCTGTTGAAGTTAAATGTTGCAAAGAGGTTTAGAGCGAAGATTCTCTCTACTTTTCCTTCAGCTTTTTCAAAAAAGGAACCAAGTATTACACAACCTGAGAAGTTTGCGATAAAGTCCAGTTTATCTGTCTTGTTTTCAACAATTTTCCTGGCTCTCTCTATGTCTTCGTTATTGGTTAAGTCTGTCTTTATAAAGAGGGTTCCATCCTCCTCCCTCTCTTCGTTTCTTATATCCAGGGCAAAGATAAAGAATCCCTTCTTCTTTAGTTCTACAATAGTGGCTTCAGCCAAGCCTGACATGGAGCCACCTATTACTGCATATTTCATTAGTTTTCCTTCGCTTTATCGAAAAGGAGTGTAAGGGAAGAAGCAGAGAAAGTCTTTGCTTTTTCTTTCTCCAGTCCACAAAGAGGACAGTTTTCATCTTTATTCACTGGGATGCCACACTTCGGGCATAGCCAGGAGGATGAAGTTTCATCATCCATATAAAGCCACTCTGCATCTACTCCCTCTTTCTTCTTTAGGTCTGAGATAAAGAAAGAGAATCTATCATCTTTGAAAAGTGACGAGATAGCGTGTTTTTCAGGAATGGAAACCTGCTTCTTGTCTGATAAATCGACTCTTTTTCCTTCATACTCTTCAAGAGACAAAAGCTTAATTGATACTCTATCTGTAGGAATGTTGATAAGAGCTGTGATAGTCACTTCCTCTTTTGGAAATATCATCTTACTGGATACAAACTCCCTGATTCCATCCATTGACCAAGTGGATGATACGAAAGCTTTATTAGATATGTTTCTTGCCTTTATTGAGACAATTGTATCTTCTTTTCCTGTCCTGATTGTAACGCCTTCAAGAAGTATAGGGCTCTCAGGAATAAAAGTAGCAGGTTCTATGGATGTGATCTTTACCGTAGAAGATGGGTCATAGTCTTCATTGGTCTCTTCTATTTCTATCTCTTTATCTTCTATACTTGTCTCTTCTTTTTCACACCCTGTAGAAGAGACTTCTTCCGTCTCTTCTTTGCTCTCTGTTACTTCTTCTTTCTGGTTTTCTTCTTCTTTCTGCTCAACTTCGACTATTTCTTCTTTTTCAGCGGCTACAGGCTCTTCACTTTTCTTAACTACTACCTTCACCGGATCAAACTCCCATCCACGCATTCTGTAGTATCCATAGACAAGAGCCATTGCAAATACATGGAGTGTATATACAAAGGCGGGGATGATGTTAAAGAAGTAAAGGTAGGAGCCTATCAAGACAAGGGCCAACAGTGATTTGAAAGTCTCGCTGAAAAGGACGATTCTCCTACCCATACTTTTCTTTCCGATTAAGAAAGGAAGAGCGGCGACAGAGAGGACACAACATACTGACGGGTATATTGCATGTACCAGTTCCACCCACCCTCTATATGTAGACAAGGATATGGTCGTTATGTAATAAAAACGACCGAGGGCTATGAACAAAGCCAATATCGCCGAAAGAGGCAGATATACGTAGGTATAGAATTTATGGAATCTCATTCCTTTTTCTGTTTTTATCTCTGACATACCTCCATTCTATTTCAGAGTTTAGGAATATTCCACAACAGAAGAGTGTCAAGATTCCTTCTTTCTGTGTTTTTGTTTATCAATCTTTGTTTCAAGTGCTTCAATATGTTAAGATATTCCCATGGACAGGATAGAAAGAAAGGAAAGAGTTGTAGAGCTGATTAAGAATGGAGCGAGAATCATAGCCATCGACGGAAGGTGTGCAAGCGGTAAGAGTACTCTCTCTGAAGATGTAAAGAATACACTAGATGTAAACATTGTGAGAATGGATGACTTTTTCCTTCCTCTTTCTCTCAGGACTCCAGAACGCTTTTCTCTTCCTGGGGGAAATGTCCACTATGAGAGATTCCTCGACGAAGTAATAAAAGGCATTCTGAGTGGGGAAGATTTTTCTTATAGAGTCTTCTCTTGCTCGAAGATGGATTATGAAGGAGAGAAAAAGATTCTCTCTTCCCGTCCAATAATCATTGAAGGCTCCTATGCCCTTCATCCCTCATTCCCCCATTATTGGGATAAAGCCATATTCTTGGATGTAGAAAAAGAGGAGCAGCTGAAGAGGCTGGAGAAGAGATGCCCTGAGAAGTTGGAGGCTTTCAAGAATAAGTGGATACCTCTGGAAGAAGAGTATTTCTCTTATTATTCCATTCCTTCCAAAGCCGACGAAATACTATAAGCCCAGCTTTGAGAGAATGCTCTCTATAGCTTTTGTTGCACTATTTAGCTCTTCTTTTATATCTTTTACTCTCTCTTGAAACATTTCGTCACATAGAGCCTTGGAGATGTTATCGATAGATCTATCGAGATCTTCTATTTCTTTTAGCTTTTCTTTCTGATCTCTGATTTCCTCAAGAAACAAATCCATATCATCTATTGTCTTCTCTAGGACTCTTTTGGCGTTTTCGATCCTTTGGAACGTCAAACAATTTCCGCCATATATCCCCAACAGATTCCAATTGGAAGATAAAGAGAGCATATCTTTTGCTTTTCTGAGGCTTTCTAAAGCTTTTCTTCCTTTTTCAAGTTCTTTGTCCATATGTATCTCCTATTGGTTATATAGATGAAAGCCTAAGCTGTGAGAGGACACTCTCTGTTCTCCTGATCGCTTCATCCAGCTGTCTCTTTGCGTCGTTTATTCTTGACTGGACGAATATGTCTGAAAGAAAGCCGTCGAAGAAGAAGTCTGCAAATGTGAGAAAACCGTCGATATTGATGTTGATTTCAGGTAGATACTCCAGTTCCTTACGAAACTCCCATAGATCTTGTCTGGCTTTATCCAGGACTTGTCTTGCCTTTTCTATCTTCATATGTTTCATAAAACCAGTAAATCCATTGCCGCCGAATATATCCAATAACCCCCAGTTCGAGGCGGAAGAGAGAATATCTCTCGCTTCTTTGAGACTGTATAAAGCCTCTTCTCCTGCTCTGATTGCTCTTTCTTCACTCATATCTATATTCTCTCTTCTTTTTGCTTTGTCCTCAAGACTTCCTCCTAGGAAGAAAAAACAATATGATTATAAAGAAAAGGAAAAACGTAGATGGAACCGATTTTGGAAATAGTTAAAATAGGAGACGATGTGCTGAGAGAGAAGTGCACTCCCGTCAAAGAGTTTGATTCTTCATTGAAAATGCTTACAGATGCGATGTTCGATGAACTATTGGAAGCTGACGGAGTAGGATTGGCTGCTCCTCAGATAGGAATACCTCAGCGCTTCTTTGTAGTTGATATCAGAGATGGAAAAAGATATGTATTCATCAACCCTGAGATAGTAGAGACCAGCATGGAGAAAGGCCCATATGAAGAAGGTTGCTTGTCTATTCCTGGAGTATACCACGATGTAATAAGACCATTGAGGGTCAAAATCCAGGCCAGAGATGCAAAGGGTAAGCTTTTTAATCTTGATGCAGACGGAATGCTGGCGAGAGTTATCCAGCATGAATATGATCACCTTGATGGTAAACTCTTTATCGATCACCTAAGTGAAGAAGAGAAGAACAAGATGCTGAAAGCATATGAGAAGAAGCAGAAGAGGGGTAGTAAGAAAAAATGAAGATACTCTATGCCGCGACAGATACAATAGCAGTGCCTCTTCTTTCTCTTCTAGGAGAGAAAGGATTGGTAGGTGCTGTATTTACAGCTCCGGATGCTCCTGGAAAAAGGGGGAAGACTCTTATTCCTACACCGGTAAAAGTCAAGGCATTGGAACTAGGAATTCCTGTATTTACACCGGAGCACTTAAAAAAAGAAGAGAGGGAGATAGTCAAGTCCCTTTCTGTGGACACACTTCTTTCGTTTTGCTATGGAAAGATATTCGGTCCTAAGTTTCTTGCCCTCTTTGAACATACGTTTAATGTTCATCCATCTCCTCTTCCGAAATATAGAGGATGTGCACCTATATATGCAGCTATAAAGAACCTGGACAAAGAGACAGCGATTACCCTTCAAGAGATAGGGCTTGGAATAGACGAGGGAAGAGTATTTGCGTCTCTTCCTCTCCCTCTTAACGGAGAGGAGACTACTAATACTCTTGAAGAAAAAGTATCGGGATTAGTTCCAGAGTTTGTGCTTGATACTCTCTTAAAAATTGATTCCATTACACCAAAAGAGCAGAAAGGTGAAGCTTCATATACATCTTTTATAAATAAAGAAGACGGAAAGATAGACTGGACGAGAAGTGCAGAAGAGATCCATGCACAAATCAGGGCATGTATCCCATGGCCTCGATCATATTGTAGTCTTGGAGAAGAAAAGCTTCTTATAACCGGTGTCTATGGTAGCGCTTTCTCTCCTTTTTCTCCTTCAATAGAAGCTCCGGGCACTGTCGTGGGTATCGAGAAGGGAAAGGGATTAAAGATCGCCACTGGTAAGGGATACTTATATGTAACCCGAGTTCTTCCTCCCGCTAAGAAAGAGATGGACGCTCAGTCATATGTAAATGGAAATAGAAGTATTATAGGGACGGTTCTCCATTGACTTACGATAGATGGAACAATTATAGGGAATACTTATTAAAAAAATATGGAACATCTCTCTACCGTGTGGGGGTGGACGGAGGCTTCAGCTGTCCCAATAGAACAAAAGAAAGACAGGGTGGTTGTACTTTCTGTGACGGTACAGGAAGTATTGCAGTATATCAAAGGACAAGTGAAAGCGCCTTCCGCCATGATTCTTCTTTTGATGAAGGCGTGTCTGAAGAAGTCTTATTAAGATTCCAATCTATCGAGAACCAAATTAATAAAGGACTGGAATTTATTCACAGGCGATACAAAGCAAAGCTTGCAGCCCTATATTTTCAGTCTTGGACCAATACATATGACACTGCAGAAAATTTGAAGCGTATCTATGATATGGCCCTCTCCTCTGGAGATTTTTCCGAGTTTATTGTATCCACTCGTCCAGATTGTGTTGAAGATGATATAGCCGACCTACTTGCAGGGTACATTACGCAAGATAGGGAAGTCTGGGTTGAGCTGGGGCTCCAGAGTGCATCTGACGAGACGCTGAGAAGAATTAATAGAGGCCACACACTCTCCGACTATGTCAAATGTATGGAACGCCTCCATAAACGGGGAATAAAAGTCTGTACACATGTAATACTGGGTCTCCCTGGAGAAGGGAGAGAAGACTTTATCAACACAGCCAAAGTGCTGAATGAAACGGGAAGCGAAGGCGTAAAGATTCACAACCTGCATATTCCTGGAGGCACAAAGATGGCTGAGGAGTATCTTGAAGGGGAGATCACTTCCTGGTCTACAGAGAGATATATGAATGAGGTGGAGTACTTTCTTCGTCTCTTGAATCCGGAGATGATCATCGAGCGCTTGGTTTGTGAGACTCCATCCCATAGATTGATGGCTCCACGACATTTTATGGATAAATCTCTTTTCCTCCGTACTCTTAATGATAAGATGGAAAAAGACAATACTCGACAGGGGGATTTGTATGAAGGCTGAAGAAGTCATAATAGATGCAGTTATTGAAGCATCCAGAAAACTTCCTTTTGATGCGGTGAAAGCATTGGAAAAGGCATATGAAGAAGAGGAAGGAAACAGTAAAGTCGTCCTAAAGGCCATTCTCGATAACTTATCTATTTCAAAGAGTCTGGAGATTCCTCTCTGCCAAGATACGGGTATGATGTGGTGCTGGGCGGAAATCGGAAGAAATGCAAGAGTCGATATAGTAAAACTGGAGAAGCTTATAGAGACATCTCTGGCAAAAGCATTTAAGAAGGGGCTTTTTAGAACTTCAGTGGTAAGGGATGCAATGGGGGAGAGGAGTAATACAGGAGACAATCTTCCTCCTGTAATAAACTATTCTCTTACATCAGGCTCAGATATAACCCTTCATTTCCTTCTCAAAGGCTTTGGAAGCGAGAATTGCTCCTCCCTTACAATGCTTAATCCTACAGCAGGAAGAGAAGGAGTGATAGAAGCTGTTGTGGATACTATGAAAAGAGCCGGAGCCAAGCCTTGCCCTCCTGTATTTATAGGAGTAGGGGTGGGCGGAACAATGGACAGGGCTGCGGTGATGAGTAAGGAAGCTTTCTTCAAGAGAGGAAAAGAAACCGATCTGGAAAGAGAGATAAAAGAGAGAATCAACAAACTCAATATAGGACCTGGTGGGATGGGAGGAAAAAACTCTTCCCTGGGAGTCTTTGTGAAAGAAGAGCCTACACATATTGCGGGGCTACCTGTAGCCGTCACTGTAAACTGTTGGGCTGAGAGAAAGGCTGAAGTAGTATTACTGGGAGGATATGATGGAGACTAAGCTTTTTTTACCTTCTCAGAACTGGAGTCACATCCACTCCGGAGACATTGTATATGTAAGCGGAAAACTCTATGTAGCAAGAGACCAAGCCCATAAACTACTTGTAAGCGAGATAAAGGAAAAAGGAGAGACTCCATTTCCTTTTGAGGGAAACGCAGTCTATTATATGGGGCCTTCTCCTACAAAGGAGGGGATGGCCATAGGTTCCTCCGGCCCCACGACAAGTAGACGTATGGATGAGTTTTCTCCGTTCCTGATTTCAAAGGGACTGAAGATCATGATAGGAAAAGGCCCTAGATCGGAGAAAGTCGTGGAGGCTGTGAAAGAGTATGGAGGTCTATATCTTCAGGCCTTCGGAGGTTGTGGAGCCTTATATGCTTCCCGTACACTCTCTTCCCGGACTCTTCTCTATCCATTCTTAGGACCGGAAGCTGTACTTGAATTGGAGGTAAAAGACTTCCCGACTA
Organism: uncultured Spirochaetales bacterium; assembly: GCA_945947045.1. Taxonomy (GTDB): domain Bacteria; phylum Spirochaetota; class Spirochaetia; order Sphaerochaetales; family Sphaerochaetaceae; genus Ornithospirochaeta. Next base: position 29,617 of record CAMEXG010000004.1, read on the forward strand.
TCTGTATAATTGATTCCAGGGGAGAAGTCTTCAAACCTTAATGGTTCTGATAAGCTCTATCATTTCTTTAAAAGAAGACACAGACCAAGTGGCTCTTGGGCTGGTGATGCCTTTTTGTGAGAAATAAATACTCCTGATTCCGCTGTTTAGAGCTCCCTGGATATCACTTTTTTCGCTGTCCCCGATAACTATGCATTCGTCTTTGTCTTTTCCAATGGTTTTCAAGACAATGTCGAAGAACTCTTTCTTGGGTTTCTGAACGCCTATCTCCTGACTTATGAAAATATGATCGAAGTACTTAATAGTGTCTGTGTCTTTTAGTCTTCCCCATTGGACTTTTGCTATTCCGTTTGTAATAAGAGACTTGGGGATGTCGGATAGTGTTTCAAGCATCTCTCTCGCTCCATGGAGCATTATGCCGTTCTCAGAAAGTAGGGTGGCATAAAGATCTGCAGCTTTCTTATGATCTAAATCGGGTCTATGTAAGTTCTCGAAGAAAAGTTTCATCCTCAGTTCTTCAAGTTCATCCAGGGTGATGGTTCCCTTCTCGAAGGCGTCCCAACACCATAGATTCCCGACTTCATAGGCATCTTTCGTCTCTTTTGTGTCTGGAAGATTGAAGTAATCGAATAAAGCTTTAAGTGAAATACGTTCTGTGGCATGAAAGTCCCAAATAGTTTCGTCGGCGTCAAATAGTAAGTACATAATAGAACAATAACAGAAGAAAGGTATTGATGGGAGTAGAGACTAGACTTTTTCCTCTTTTAGAATGACATTTATTGAAGAGGAAACGTACATGAAAAACTCTATCTACTATTTTGTTTCAGGAATCATTGTAGTTATATTCGGCGTATTTGTTATTCTAAATCCTAGTGCTGTAGTCAATATTGCGGCTTTTCTATTCTCAGTTGTTCTCTTGTTGAAGGGGATGAGGACTTTTGTCAACACACTTCGTTTTGATAATGTTGCATCCAAAGTCAGCATCAATGGCATTGAAATAAATATTGACTCTAAAAAGGAAGTGAGAAAGACAATGTTTCTCAATGCTTTCATCTCTGTCTTGATAGGTTTGATCGCTTTGATTATATCCATAGTGGCTATGGTGAGGAAAAGCTCTTCTATTATGAAGATTGTGGTATATGTTGTGGCTTCCGGTTTCCTTATTTCAGGTGTGACGGGAATTCTTGAAAACAGAAAAATGAAGAGCTGGACAGGAATGAATGAAGTAATAGGAGAGAAGACATTATTCCACTTGATAGTTGCGTTGGTGCTCTTTATTTTCCCTTCCCTCATCGGCAATGTGTTCATGAATATTCTCGGTGCTGTTGTAGTCACATTCGGAGCCTTGTACTTTGCTTGGGGTGTTTACTTGATAAAGGCCAAGAAGACACTGGAGAAAATGGAGAAAAAAGAGGCCGAAGATGTTTCTTGGAAAGATGTAGACGAGACTTGAGGCTATGAGTAATTGACAACTCCTCGTAAATTAAAGAAAACTATATGTGTTTCGTATAACTCTGTTTTGATTATGAAGAGGGGTGGTGATGACCGTTGATTTTTCAAAATATGCCGACGGATTAGTTCCGGTGGTAGTCCAGGATTGTGTGACAAGGACAGTGCTTACCGTAGGATTCATGAATGAGGAAGCTTATAGACTCACTGTAGACAGAGGACTTGTAACGTTCTATTCCCGTTCAAAGAAAAGAATTCGTGTCATGGGAGAAAACAGCGGCAACTATATTAAAGTAAGAGAAATCTTGGTTGACTGTGACGGTGACACACTTCTAGTGAAGGCAGTGCCATCTGGTCCTGTATGCCATACTGGTCTCGATACTTGTTTCGGCGAAGATAATAAACCTGGTGATTTTTCTTCCTCGGAGTTCCTTTTTTATTTAGAGTCTGTGATCAACGATCGTAGGCTCAATCCTTCGGAAGGAAGCTATACAAATCATCTCTTCTCACGAGGGCTGAATAGAATAGCACAGAAAACAGGAGAGGAGGCTGTAGAGCTTATTATTGCAGCCAAGGATAATAACAAGGACTTGTTCTTGGGAGAGGCGGCGGATCTCATGTATCACTTCCTGGTGCTTCTTGCACAGAAAGACAGCTCGCTATCTGAAGTAATAGATGTGCTGAAGGAAAGACACTCTAGATGAGCCTGATTCTTGGTCGTGATCGAGAGTGCGATTATTTGGATGAAAGGGACGAGGACTTCTCTAATGAAGACTTTGATTCCTCATCCTTTTATTCTTCCTCATT